>CAZFJB010000130.1:0-4389 GCA_964519775.1 uncultured Oscillibacter sp. | reverse complement strand
CCGGCTGACCAGCAAGGTGGGCCTGCTCTCCGGTGGCCAGCGCCAGGCCCTGACGCTGCTGATGGCCACGCTGCAAAAGCCCAAGCTGCTGCTGCTGGACGAGCATACCGCCGCCCTGGACCCCAAGACCGCCGCCAAGGTGCTGGACGCCACAGAGCGCATCGTCCAGAAGGATCACCTGACCACCCTGATGATCACCCACAATATGAGAGACGCCATTGCCCACGGCAACCGGCTCATCATGATGAGCGAGGGCCGTGTGGTGATCGACGTTTCCGGCGAGGAGAAGAAGAACCTGACGGTGCCCCAGCTGCTGGAGCTGTTCAGCAAGGCCAGCGGCACCGAGGAGACCAGCGACAAACTGCTGCTGTCCTGAAAGAGAAAAGAAGGACCCCGCCTCCGGCATTTCGGAGGCGGGGCTTTTTGCCGTTTCCGCTCTGTATTGATTTGCTTAGATGGCGATTTTGGTCCAGTTTTCCTGGCGGTATCTGCGCCAGAGCAGAAGGCCTCGGAGGGTCATATCCAGGCCGTAGGCCGTCCAGACGCCGAAAAGCCCCAGACCCAGCGTTTTGCCCAGGGCGTAGCCCAGGCACACCCGGATGCCCCAGATGCCAAAGAAGGTGGTATACATGGGGAATTTGGTGTCGCCGGCTCCCTGCAATGCGTTGGTCATGATCTGGACCAGGGCGGAGAAGGGCATGATGACCACAGGCACCACCATGATGCTCTGGACCATCTGCCGGACCTCTGCCGTCTCCGTGAACAGCGCTGTGAGCTGGGGCAAAAACAGCAGCGTTACGATCCCGATGGCAAGGCCGCTGAGGGTGGAGAGAACGAAGGCCATGGCTGTTTGCCGCTTGGCCCGGGGCACGTTGTTTTCTCCCAGGGAAACGCCGATCATAGTGCAGACCGCCAGACCAAACCCCACAGAGGGCAGGGCGCAGTAGCTTTCCAGATTGCCGGCGATGTTGTGGGCCGTGTAGGCACCGTGGCCCAGGGAGATGATCATGGCGCCGTAAACCAACTGGCCGACGCGCATGATGAGCTTTTCGCCGCCGGCAGGGGCGCCGATCCGCAGAATGGTCCGAAATTCCCCGGCGGACAGGCGACAGCGGGTCAGGCCCACCTGTCCTCTCAGCCGCAGGAACAACACCGCCGCTCCGGCGCACCGGGACAGGGTGGTGGCAAGCCCCAGACCGAAGATCCCCCAACCCAGAGCCATAAAGGCGGCGTTGAGGACCACGTTCAAAATGTTGGAAAGAACCGTGGCGTACATGGGCGTTTGGGTGTCCTTCACGGCCCGCAGACAGGCCGAGAGAGTCATTTGCAGGCACAGCGCCGCGCAGGGGATAGTCACCGCCATGTAATAGGGCATCACGCAGGTCCGCATTTCCGTGTCCGCCCCGGAGAGGCGTAGGATCGGCCCGCCGAACAGGAGACTGATAAAACCCATCAGGCAGCCCAGAGCGGCGGCTGCCGCAATGGAATGGACCATGGCCCGGTTGACCTCTTCACCGTCTCTCCGCCCATACGCGCGGGCCACCACCGCCACCACACCGACGCTGACCGCCGTGAAAAAGGAGATATATACGTTCATAATCAGCCCGGTGGCCCCGATGCCGGCGATGGCAAGATCCCCAAGCTGGCCGGCAAAGTAAGTGTCCACCGTGCTCAGCAGGGATTGGAGGGCATTTTCCATAATGATGGGCATGGCCAAGCGGCAGATGGCGGTCAGATTTTTCCGGTTTTCCAGATCCATATCCATACACCAACCTTTATTGATACAAAACCGTATCTGCGATACCGAACAATTTGTTCTGCATCTGATAGTATAGCCCCCTTTGCACGCGCTCGCAAGCGGCAAAGGGGGCTATTATGTAAGTTCATGAACAAACGCGGGAAACTGTTTGCCTTAGAACACGAGGATGCCCAGGTGCTCCAGCAGGATCTTCAAACCGATGAGGATCAGCACGATACCGCCGGCCAGCTCCGCCTTGGCCTTGTAGCGAAGGCCGAACACGTTACCCACCTTCAGACCCACAGCGGAGAGCAGGAAGGTGATGATGCCGATGGAGGAGACAGCCGTCACGATGTGGACATCCGGCAGCAGACCGAAGGTCACACCGATGGCCAGTGCGTCAATGCTGGTGGCAACGGCGAGCACGAACATGGTCTTGACAGAGAAGGAATCGTCAGCGCCCTCTTCCTCGCCGGAAAGGGCCTCCTTCACCATGTTGCCGCCGATCAGGGCCAGCAGCACGAAGGCGATCCAGTGGTCCACGGAGACGATGTACTTTTCAAAGGTAGAGCCCAGGAAGTAACCGATGGTTGGCATGAGCGCCTGGAAGCCGCCGAACCAGAGTCCGGTGAGCAGATAATGGGTGGGCTTCAAGCGCTGGGTGGAGAGGCCCTTGCAGATGGACACGGCGAAGGCGTCCATAGAAAGGCCCACGGCGATCAGCAGCAGTTCAACAGTGGTCATAGAAAAAATCCCCCTAAAAAAGAAAATCAGATGCGCGGCCGCACCTGAAATCAAACCCAGGTACAGCGGTGCCGTACTTGAGTCTCGTTATTTAAGGTAAGCCAGACCGCGAAAGCGATCAGCCTGTTGACTTACCACGCACAATGCGCCACTACTCCCTCAATGTTCCTCCATTCTACAAAAATTCGCAGATCCTGTCAAGGGATTTTCCTCAAAAAGTATTTACAAATTTTCAAGCAAAGATATTTACCACTTGGAGACACGGAGATAGCGGTCATATTTTTGAGAAGCGATATCAAAAATGAGAATCCGGCAACTCACCTGTCGCCTGCTTGAAGGTAAAAAGTGTGTGACGATGGAGGCGCTGCGTGACTGTTTTCCGCCAAGACGAACAATTTCTTGCGGCGAAACTTGTCAAAATTCACTGAAAAACGGCAAGAATCGGAGATAGTGTACAAATTGGCACAGATATTGCTATATAATCTGGCAACAGAATGAAAGGCCCCGGAAGGATCGGCTGATCCGGGGGCCGCACAATTCTAAAAAATGATAATTTTTGCACGAGGAGAGTAACCATGAACAGAAATGAGACTTTTATCGCGATCCTGAAGGACCAGGTCGTTCCCGCTCTGGGCTGCACTGAGCCCGGCGCCGTCGCTTATGCCGTTGCCCGCGCCAAGGAGCTGCTGGACGGCAAGGTGGACTCCATGGTGGTCTATGTTGATAAGAACGTGCTGAAAAACGGCATGGGCGTCGGCATCCCCGGCACTCCCGAGCGTGGCATCGTGTTCGCCTGCGCTCTGGCTCTGGTGATCGGCGCTTCCGAGAAGAAGCTGGAAGCTCTGGCCGGCGCTACTGAGGAGTCCATCGCCGCCGCCCGCGAGATCGCTGCCAGCGGCTGCATCGATCTGCGGCTGAAGGAGGATGCTCCCGGCCTGTTCATCTCCGTGGACGCCAAGGGCCCCGCTGGCGAGTGCCGCGTGGTCATCGAGGGCACTCACACCAACCTGAACTTCGAGTCCCTCAACGGCAAGGTCCTGCGCCAGAGCACCACCCCTGTCAACTGCGAGGACAAGGAGAGCGCCCCCGGCATCCGTGACGAGATCAAGAAGTACAGCGTGGATGACATGATCGCCTTCGCCAACGAGATCTCTGACGAGGAGATCGCCTTCATGCAGGACGGCATCGACATGAACATGACCATTGCCTCCGACGCCATCGAGAACGGCCTGGGTATCTGCAACACCATGCTCAAGCAGGACTCCAGCCTCTTCGGCAAGGCCAAGGCTTACACTGCCGCCGGCAGTGAGAACCGCATGGCCGGTAGCCCCCTGCCCGTGATGAGCAGCGCCGGCAGCGGCAACCACGGCATCACCGCCATCATCCCTATCACCGTCATCGGTACTGGCCTGGGCATTGACATCAAGAAGATCCGCCGCGCTGTGGCTCTGAGCCACCTGGTGACCAACTACATCAAGGTTTACCTCGGGCCCCTGTCCCCCGTCTGCGGCTGCGGTGTGGCTGCCGGTATGGGCGCTGCCGCTGGCCTGACCTATCTCCAGGGCGGCTCTGACGAGCAGATCAAGATGGCCATCAACAACATGAGCGCCGGCATTACCGGTATGCTGTGCGACGGCGCCAAGATGGGCTGCAGCCTGAAGGTCTCCTGCGCTGCTGCCGCCGCCATCGACGCCAGCAACCTGGCCCTGAGCCATGTGGAGATCCCCAGCGACAACGGCATCCTGGCCAGCAAGCCTGAACTGACCATGCAGAACATTGCCACCGTTTCCGTCGAGGGCATGAACAACACCGACAACGTCATCCTGAAGCTGATGCTCAACCGCGCCTAATTTATCCCATTACACGATCAAATCCGCCCCGGGCCATTGGCCCGGGGCGGATTTTTG
>CAZFJB010000129.1:0-4419 GCA_964519775.1 uncultured Oscillibacter sp. | reverse complement strand
AGAGGGTGGGCATCCGGGGATCGTCCCAGCCGGAGACCCGGCCTTCCTCCACCAGACGGCGCAGCTTCCGCTTGCTCATGACCGTGTGGTCGATACCCAAGCGGGCAAACTCGATCTGGCGGGGCTTGTGATAGGGAATGGACACATTCTCCACAACCCAGTTATAGAGCGGACGGTGATCCTCATACTCCAGAGAGCACAGGGAGTGGGTGATGCCCTCCAGCGCGTCCTGAATGGGGTGGGCAAAGTCATACATGGGGAAGATGCACCATTTGGTGCCCTGCCGGTGGTGATTGATATAACGGATGCGGTAGATGACCGGGTCCCGCATATTGAAGTTGCCGCTGGTCAGGTCGATCTTGGCCCGGAGGGTCCGGCTGCCCTCAGGGAATTCTCCGTTCTTCATCCGCTCGAACAGGTCCAGATTTTCCTCCACGCTGCGGTCCCGGTAGGGAGACACGGCGGGCTTGCCGATGTCGCCGCGATACTCCCGGAACTGCTCCGGCGTCAGGTCGCAGACGTAGGCCAGACCCTTTTTGATCAGCTCCACGGCGTACTCATAGTCCTTTTCAAAGTAGTCGCTGCCGTAGTACAGCCGGTCGCCCCAGTCGAAGCCCAGCCAGTGGATGTCCTCCTGAATGGCATCCACGAACTCGGTGTCCTCCTTGGCGGGGTTGGTGTCGTCATAGCGCAGGTTGCACAGGCCGCCGAACTTTTCGGCGGTGCCGAAGTCGATGGTCAGGGCCTTGCAGTGGCCGATGTGGAGATACCCGTTGGGCTCCGGCGGGAACCGTGTGTGAACGGTCATGCCCTCAAACTGTCCGCCGGGGCCGATATCCTCCTCAATAAATGTATGGATAAAGTTGCGGCCTTCTGCCGGCTCTGCCGCCGTGTTTTTGATCTCGTCAGCCATGGCTGTCAGTCCTTCCTCTGTCAAGTCTTGTAATGAAGATGTATTATACAGGGTTTTTGTTGAAAACGCAAGGAATATTCCTTATTTTTCAGCGGTCTTGCCGAAAAATTGCCGTCCACAGGACAAGATGACTCAGTTGGCGTCCTCTCTGGGTCCCGGCAGGAACTCCTCCCCTGCCGCCGTCATGGAAAGGCTGCCGGCAGAAAGCTCTGTCAGCCGGAGCTGAAACCGCTCCGCGCCGCCGGCGGGAAAGGCCGCGTGCAGGGTGATGTCCGCGGCGTAGTCCGTCTCCCGGATCACGCCCTGACAGGCGGCGATCTCCAGCTTCATCCGCTCCAGCAGCGGATAGGTGCATGGCACGTCCCACAGTGTCCAAAGGCCCATCCGGGCGATGCCGGCTTCCGTCAGCGCGTCCGACGCGCCCTTTGTGTAGGCACGGGTCAGTCCCCTGCCGCCGTCATGGAAAGGCTGCCGGCAGAAAGCTCTGTCAGCCGGAGCTGAAACCGCTCCGCGCCGCCGGCGGGAAAGGCCGCGTGCAGGGTGATGTCCGCGGCGTAGTCCGTCTCCCGGATCACGCCCTGACAGGCGGCGATCTCCAGCTTCATCCGCTCCAGCAGCGGATAGGTGCATGGCACGTCCCACAGTGTCCAAAGGCCCATCCGGGCGATGCCGGCTTCCGTCAGCGCGTCCGACGCGCCCTTTGTGTAGGCACGGGTCAGTCCCCCCGCCCCCAGCAGAACACCACCGAAGTACCGGGTCACCACGCAGCACACATTCCAGACTTCCTGCCGCTGGAATACATTCAGCATGGGCTGGCCCGCCGTGCCCTGGGGCTCGCCGTCATCGGAATAGCGCACCACGCCGCCCTCTTTCAGCAGATAGCACCAGCAGTTGTGGCGGGCATCGTAGTATTTCTTTTTCATCTCTTCGATGCGGGCCCGGGCTTCCGCCTCAGTCTCCACCTTATACAAATGTGTGATAAAGCGGGAGCGTTTTTCCGTGAACTCCGTTTCTACGGATGCGTAAGGAACGATGTACTCGATCTCATTCATAGATGGCTCCTGATCGCACGGCGATGCCGTGCGGGATTTTTGTGCCGGTAGCCGGCACGGATTGAATTTCCATTTTCTGCGCTTCGCAAAGGAGGCGAATAAGGTGGGCTTTGCCCACCAGAATGCACCCCCCATTTTCTTTTTGATACATCAAAAAGAAAATGCACCGTGCACAGTGGAAAAGAAAAAATGTTCAGGGATGAGCTTGACGCCCATGGCGTCAGCTCACCCAAATACGGGGGCTGATCGATACGGATTGCCATGGTATCCCAGAACTTACCTACCGGCCGCGCTATACTCTTTAACTTTGAAGGAGTGCTGTCCCGCATTTGAAGGTTCCGGCCTTATCGGGGTGCAAAATCGAAAGGCTCCCATCAACAAGCCCCGTGTGTCCCGCTCCGCTACACACTACCTGGCCATTTGAAGAGAATTCCCTCCAAACTCCAGAGGAGCGACAGCGGAAAGAGGCGCAGAGGGTATCCTCGACCTCCCTGAAGTTTGCGGCAACTACGTCACGGTGTACAAGGTTGGTTATGCATGGCACCCCGCCCATGGGCGTATCCCCCGTAACTCCCGTCTAACCCCTTGGGTAGTTTCCAAAGAGGGGGTGTGGGGGACGGTGGCATCCCCCACGTCTCTCTTCCGGGGGCCGGGGGGACGGTTCTCTCTGCGCCAGAGAGAATGGCCCCTCGACTTTCCGTTCCCGGATTAACGGGAAAATACGGGTATGCCCCCGGGACGGGAGCCAGAAAGAACAATTTATTCCCAATCCTCTTTGGGCGGCGCCCAGTCCGGGGTGTAGTCCGCGATCTGCCCCAGGACACGGGGCGTACAGACCGCCACGATGTCGATAGTCTCGCTGTATTCCACAGACTCCACCTTGGCCTCTCGGTAGAGCATATCCAAAAGGCCACCCTTGTCATAGGGCAGATGGATGTTCACCCGGCGGGTGCCTTTATCCAGCCGCCGGTCGATCATCTCCAGCAGGCGGTCCATTCCCTCGCCGGTGCGGGCGGAAACGGAGCAGATGTCCTGGCCGTGGGGCCGCAGGTCCCCGGCCTCCACTTGGTCGCATTTGTTGAACACATCGATCCGGGGGATCTCGTGGGCGTCCAGTTCCACGATCAGCTTTTCCACCACTTCCGCCTGGTGCTGCCACTCCGGGTTGGACACGTCGATGACGTGGAGCAGCAGATCAGCGTATTCCAACTCCTCCAGCGTGGCTTTAAATGCCTCCACCAACTGGTGAGGCAGCTTGCGGATGAAGCCCACGGTGTCAGAGATGACCACGTCCATGGTGTCGCTGACCGTCAAAAGACGGCTGGTGGTATCCAGCGTGTCAAAAAGGCGGTTGTTGGCGGGGATGCCCGCGCCGGTGAGCTGATTTAAAAGTGTGGATTTGCCAGCGTTGGTGTAGCCCACGATGGCCACCACCGGGATCTCGTTTTTCTGCCGCTGCTGGCGCTGGGTGGCCCGGACACGGCGGACCTCCTCCAGATCTGCCCGCAGCTTGTCGATCTTCTTGTGGATCAAGCGGCGGTCTGTCTCCAACTGTGTCTCACCAGGGCCTTTGGAGCCGATGGGGCCTTTGCCGCTGGTGCCGCCCTGGCGCTCCAGATGGCTCCACATACCGATCAGCCGGGGCAGCAGATAGCGGTATTGGGCCAGTTCCACCTGCAAGCGGCCTTCCTTCGTCTTGGCCCGCTGGGCAAAAATGTCCAGGATCAGGCCGCAGCGATCCAGCACCTGAACGCCCAGCAGCTCCGTCAGCACCCGCTGCTGGGAGGGGGACAGATCATTATCAAAAATGACCATATCCGCCCCGGTATTTTCGCAGTAGAGCTGCACCTCCGCCACCTTTCCTTCGCCGATGAAGGTGCGGGGGTCCGGCGTAGCCCGGTTCTGCAGGATGATACCTGCAGCTTCTCCCCCGGCGGTCTCCACCAGGGCGGCCAGCTCTTCCATGCTCTCTTCCGTGGCGCTGTCCTCTTTCAGGACCGGGGAGTTGAGGCCCACCAGCACCACATGATCTCGAATCTCTTCCTTTTTCGGTAACAAAAACGTCTCTCCTCGCGTGTGGGGAAGATGGCAGAGCGTGCCCTGCCCTTCCCGAGCAGCATTGATGTGTCCAGTATATCCGATTTTTCGGAAAATGCAATAAAAAAGCGATGGTCTGCAAACACAGACCATCGCCGAATGTGATGAAGTGTATCGACTTACTTCAGGCCAAACTTCTTGTTGAACTTGGCCACGCGTCCGCCGGTATCCACCAGCTTCTGCTTGCCGGTGAAGAAGGGGTGACACTTCGAGCAGACTTCCACCTTGATATCACTCTTGGTAGAACCTGTCTCAATCACATTACCGCAGGCGCAAGTAATAGTAGTCTGCTGATAATTGGGATGGATTCCTTCCTTCATTGCTCTCGTTCACCTCTTTCTGGTACAAAACTACCTC
>CAZFJB010000128.1:0-4425 GCA_964519775.1 uncultured Oscillibacter sp. | reverse complement strand
TGCCTCGGCTCCCCACCGGGAGGATGGGCAGACAGTCTATGCCGGGACTTGTCGCCGTTTGACAGCGGCGGAAATTGCCGAACGAAGCCGCCTCCGTGCCCCGGCCGCGCGGCTGCGGGTGCCGGAGGAGGTCTGGGGCTTTACAGACGGTCACATGGGCTGTTATGAGGAAGATCTGGCCCGGGATTGCGGCGATTTTCTTCTGCGCCGGTCTGACGGAATGTTCGCCTATCAGCTTGCCGTGGTGGCGGACGATGCCGCCATGGGGGTCACGGAGGTGGTCCGGGGGGCGGATCTGCTGGACTCCACGCCGAGACAGCTTTACCTCTACCATCTGCTGGGATTGACACCGCCGGCATTTTACCACTTTCCCCTGCTGCTGACGGCGGAGGGAAAGCGTCTTTCCAAGCGGGATGGCGCCGTGGGCTTGGAGAGCCTGGAGGGCCGTCTGTCGCCGGAGGAGATCTTAGGTCGGCTTGCCTATCTGGCGGGGTTCAATCCGTCTGCCGGACCGAAGAGCGCCGGGGCGCTGCTGGCGGATTTTGCGTGGGACAAAGTGCCCCAGGCGGATATTTGCATCCCGGCGGGGCTGTTTGCCTGACAATAAAACGCAAATAATGAGCCGAAAATGGTTAAAAACGGCAAACATTTTGGGGAACACCTTGTTTGAACACATGAAATGTGCTATGATGCGAGGAAATCATAGAGCTACGGTCCGGCAGTTTTGCCAGAAAGGAACGCTATGCAGATCATTGTTGTAGGTGCCGGAAAGGTGGGCAGCAGTCTGACTGCCCAGTTGATCCGGGAGCACCGGGTGACCGTCATTGACCAGGAGCCGAAGCTGATCGAAAACATCATCAATATCTACGATGTGATGGGTGTCTGCGGCAACGGCGCCAGTTACGAGATCCAAAAGGAGGCGGAGGTGGGGAAGGCGGATCTGCTGATCGCCACTACCTCCAGCGATGAGATCAATATTCTGGCCTGCCTGGTGGCGAAGAAGCTGGGCGTGCCCCACACCATCGCCCGCATCCGCAACCCGGAATATGAAACACAGCTCCGCTTCATGCGGGGAGAGCTGGGACTGAGTATGTCCATCAACCCGGAGAAGGCGGCGGCCCATGAGATCGCCCGTGTGCTCCGGTTCCCGGCGGCCATGAAGCTGGAATCCTTCTCCAAGGGCCGGCTGGAGCTGGTGGAATACCGCCTGCCGGAGGGCTCCGTGCTGGATGGGATGCGGCTGCTGGATCTCTACCGCAGCGCCCGGGCCAGAGTGCTGGTGTGCGCCGTGTCCAGGAAGGAGGAGACCACCATCCCCTCCGGCGATTTCCAGCTCCGGGCCGGGGACAAGATCTATGTCACCGCCGCGCCGGATCAGCTCTCCGCCTTTTTCCAGTATCTGGGCGTGTTCCGCAAAAAGGCCTCTCATGTGATGATCGTGGGGGCCAGCAAGATGTGCTACTATCTGGCCAATGAGCTGCTGCACATGGGCATGAGCGTGAAGATCATCGACCAGAGCGAGAGCCGCTGCACCCAGATCAGCGAGCAGCTCCCCAAGGCGCTGGTCATCGTGGGTGACGGCACCGACGGCGAACTGCTGGCGGAGGAGGGCATAGAAGCCACGGATGCCTTCGTGGCCCTCACCGGTATTGACGAGGCCAATATCCTGATGTCCCTGTGCGCCGCCAGAGCCAACGAGGCATGCAAGGTGGTGGCCAAGATCAACCGCAGGGCGCTGTTGGATCTGGTCAGCAGCGAGGGGATCATCGACAGCGTGGTCTCCGCCCGGGACGTGACCACGGAGCTGATCGTCCAGTATGTCCGGGCCATGGAGAGCGCCTCCGGCGCCAAGATCAAGACCCTCCACCGCCTGGTGGAAGGGGCGGTGGAAGCCCTGGAGTTCCATGTGGACAAGGATGTGACGCTGGTCAACACACCCCTGAAGGACTTGAAGCTCAAGCCCGGCGTGCTGATCGCCGGCATCGTCCGCCATGGCGGCGAGATCGTGATCCCCGGCGGCAGTGACGCCATTCTGGAGGGGGACGATGTGATCGTGGTCACCCAGGACGCGGCGCTGCAGGACATCCACGATATTCTGCGGCGGGATTAAGGAGCGGCTATGAACATAAAAATGATCGCCTTTTTGCTGGGGCGCATTTTGCTGGTGGAGGCGGGACTACTGGCGCTGCCGCTGCTGACAGCCCTGCTGTACGGCGAGTCGCTGCTCCCTTGGCTGGTGAGCACGGCGCTGCTGCTGGCGCTGGGAGGGCTGCTGAGCCTCTGTCGCCCGGAGCGCACCGCTCTTTACGCGCGGGACGGCTTTGTGGCGGTGGCCCTGATATGGATCATGATGTCTGCCTTTGGGGCGATGCCCTTTGTCCTCACCGGGGACATCCCCAATTATATCGACGCGTTTTTTGAGACCGTTTCCGGCTTTACCACCACCGGCGCCACGATCCTGACAGCGGTGGAGCCGCTGAGTCGGGGCGGTCTGCTGTGGCGCAGCTTTACCCACTGGGTGGGCGGCATGGGCGTGCTGGTGTTCGTGATGGCTATTCTGCCCATGAGCGATGGACACACCATGCACATCCTCCGGGCGGAGATGCCGGGACCCACGGCAGGCAAGCTGGTCAGCCGCATGAGCGACACCGCCAAAATTCTGTACGGCATCTATTTTGTGATGACCCTTGTGATGATCGGATTGCTGCTGCTGGGAGGTATGGACCTGTTTGACGCCAGCGTCCACGCCTTCGGTACCGCCGGCACCGGCGGATTTTCCAGCCGCAACGCCAGCATCGGGGCCTACAACAGCGCGTATATCGACATTGTCACAGGCATTGGCATGGTGGTATTCGGCATCAATTTCAACCTCTTTTACTTTCTGCTGGTCCGCCGCTTCCGGGACGTGGCCCGTTCCGATGAGCTGTGGGCATATCTGGGCATCATTGCCTTCTCCACTGTGACCATTGCCCTCAACATCCAGCGTTTGTACGGGAGTTTGGGCACATCGCTGCGCCACGCCTTTTTTCAGGTGTCCTCCATCATCACCACCACCGGCTACGCCACCGTGGATTTTGACCAGTGGCCGGACTATTCCAAAACCGTGCTGGTGCTGCTGATGTTCATTGGCGGCTGCGCCGGGTCCACCGCCGGCGGCTTGAAGGTCACCCGGGTGGTAACGCTGTTCAAGACCGCGGTGATGGATCTGCGGAAGATGCTCCATCCCAACGCCGTTATCAGCGTGCGGATGGAGGGGCGGCCCCTGCCGGAAAAGCAGATCCGGGGCGTGCAGGCGTATCTGTCCATTTATATGCTGCTTTTTGCCGCCTCCTGGCTGCTGCTGAGTCTGGACGGCTTTGATATGGTGACCACCTTTACCTCCCTTGTCACCTGTATCAACAACGTGGGCCCCGGCCTGGGACTCACCGGCCCCACGGGGAATTTCTCCATGTTCTCCCCCTGGGCAAAGTTGCTTTTGAGCTTTGATATGCTGGCGGGACGGCTGGAGATCTTCCCCATGCTGCTGCTCTTTGCCCCCTCCGTCTGGCAGCGGAGTCGTGTCAAGCGGAAGTCTCATCAGGGCAGACACCTGTAACAGAACAAAAAACGAGGAAGCCGAAAGGCTTCCTCGTTTCCTTATGTCACGGACGATCAGACGATGCCCTGGGCCAGCATGGCGTCGCAGACCTTTTTGAAGCCCGCCAGGTTGGCACCGGCCACCAGGTCGCCGGCCAGGCCGTATTCCGCGGCGGCGTTGTTGATGTTGTGGAAAATGTTGACCATGATGTCGTGGAGCTTGGCGTCCACTTCCTCGAAGGTCCAGGAATAGCGCATGGAGTTCTGGCTCATCTCCAGAGCGCTGACGGACACGCCGCCGGCGTTGGCCGCCTTGGCGGGGGCAAACAGCACGCCGGCCTTCTGGAAGGAGGCAATGGCCTCAGGCCGGGAGGGCATATTGGCACCTTCGGCCACAGCCATGGCACCGCCCTTGATGATAGCGGCGGCTTCGTCCGCGCCGATCTCGTTCTGGGTGGCGCAGGGCAGGGCTACGTCGCAGGGAATGGTCCAGATGCCCCGGAAGCCCTCGGTATAGGTGCTGCCGGGAACACGGGCGGCGTATTCCTTGACGCGGCCGCGCTGGACCAGCTTGATGTCCTTGATGACATCCAACTGGATGCCGTTGGGATCGTGGATATAGCCGTTGGAATCGCTCATGGCCACCACCTTGGCCCCCAGCTCCGTGGCTTTCTGGCAGGCAAAAATGGCCACGTTGCCGCTGCCGGAGATGACCACGGTCTTACCGGCGAAGCTGTCGTTCTTCAGGGTCTTGAGCATCTCCTCCGTCAGGTAGCACAGGCCGTAGCCGGTGGCCTCCGTGCGGGTCAGGGAGCCGCCGAAGGTCAGGCCCTTGCCGGTGAGAACGGC
>CAZFJB010000127.1:0-4465 GCA_964519775.1 uncultured Oscillibacter sp. | reverse complement strand
CCAAGCGCACCAGCCACGGCATGATCCTGGGCGAGGGCGGCATCAAGATGTCCAAGTCCCGGGGCAATGTGGTGAATCCCACGGATGTCATCGCTGAGTACGGCGCCGACACCATGCGGCTTTATATCATGTTTGTGGGTGACTTTGAGCAGGCGGCCACCTGGTCCACCGAGGCTGTCAAGGGTTCCAAGCGCTTCCTGGACAAGGTTTGGAACCTGGCCGAAAACGCGGCGGACAGCTTTGAGGAGACCACTGCCAACCAGGCGATCCTCCATAAGACCATCAAGAAGGTCACCGACGATATCGATTCTCTGAAGATGAACACCGCCATCGCCGCCATGATGACCGCCGTCAACGAGATGAGCGCCAACGGCGTGACCAAGGGCGATCTGGGCATCTTCCTGCGATTGCTGAATCCCTTTGCCCCCCATATCACCGAGGAACTGTGGGAGACTCTGGGCTTTGCCGCCAAGAGCGGCAAGATGTGCTGCCAGGAGGCATGGCCGGTGTATGACGAGGCCAAGACCGTGGCGTCCACCGTGGAGATGGCCGTCCAGGTCAACGGTAAGATGCGGGGCACTGTGCAGATGCCTGTGGACAGCGATGAGGAGACCGTGAAGGCCGCCGCCCTGGCTGTGGAGAAAGTGGCCAAGGCTGTGGAGGGGATGCAGGTGGTCAAGACCATCCTGGTCAAGAATCGCCTCATCAACCTGATCGTAAAACCTCAGTAAGCAGGGCGAAACGGGACGCTTTTTCCGCCGGGACCGGGCAAAAGCGGAAATAAAATGTTTTTGAAAAAAATCCTTGACTTTCGATAGAATATTTCTTATAATAGGCACGTTAAGGCTATACGTAGCCCCTAAGCATCCTGGAATGAGCCGGATGTCTCGGAGGGAGGGAAATATAAATGTCTGAGATTCATGTCAAGGAAGGCGAATCCATCGACAGCGCACTGAAGCGTTTCAAGCGCAGCTGCGCCAAGGCGGGCGTTATCGCCGAGGTTCGCAAGAGAGAGCATTATGAGAGCCCCAGCGTGAAGCGCCGCAAGAAGTCTGAGGCCGCTCGCAAGAACAAGAAGCGTTTCTACTAAGAAACAATAAAACGTGCCGCACCGAAAGGTGCGGCACGTTTTTGCTTTTTTTGAAGCGGGGCGATGGTCCGCCTATCCCAGCTTGCCGGGGAGCTTTTCCATTTCCGCCGGGTTCCTTCCAGCTAAGTACCCGATGATATCCCGGCGGGTGACGATGCCGATGAATTTGTCCAGATCGTCCACCACGGGGATGAAGTTTTGATTCATGGCGCTTTCCAGCAGGGCGTCCATGGTGACGGTGATGCGGACGGCGGGATATTTGCTGCCGATCAGGTCCCGGACCCGCAGCGCCTCCGCCGTTTTCATGGAGGGGTCGCTGGTGTCCAGCAGCCGCCAGAGGAAATCACCCTCGCTGACGGTGCCCACATACGTGCCGTCCCGGGTGATGACGGGAATGGCGCTGTAGCCTCGGTTGCGCATTTTTTCAAGCCCCTGCCGGAAGGTAAAATCATCATAGAGATAGGCGATGCGGCTCTTGGGAAGCAGAAAATAGGCGATGTTCACGCTGGGCGCTCCTTTCCTTTACGCGAGCTCGGTGGATGGGATCTGTTATCTGTATTATACAATGACCACATAGTGGTCATTGTATCTTTTATGACACCTCATCTCGCCCCGTTGGGGCGACCGATGAGGATGTCAGGTATCATAGTCTGTAACTATGATACAATATCCGCCGGACAAGTTCTTGAACTTTTTATAAAATCTGCTTGCTTTTTTCGGAAAAACTGCTATGATGGCATTTGTGACATATGCAACAAGGAGGAGACCGACATGATGACGGCACAGGAACTCAAACGAAGCCCCCTGTTTCAAAATATCGAGTACGAGGAATACCGGCGGATGCTGACCTGTTTTCAGGCGGTGCAGCGGTCCTACGGGGCGGAGGATCTGATCTGTGATCTGTTTGACGGCGGGAGCAACGCCATCGGCATCGTGGAGCGGGGGAACGCCGCCCTGATCCGCATTGATGAGGCGGGGGTCTCCACAGTGCTGGAGGATATGGGCCCCGGCGGGGTCTTTGGCCGCCAGTTGGCCTTTCCCGGCTCCTTGGAGGACAGCGTGGAGGTGGTGGCCCGGACACCCTGCGACATTTTATTCATCGACTACCGCCATCTGATCCGCCGGTGCGAAAACGCCTGCACCCATCACAGCATCCTGGTGCAGAATATGCTGGAGTTGCTCAGCGGCAAGGCCCAGGCCTTGAGCCAGCGGGTGGATGTGCTGTCCCGGCGGTCTATCCGGGAAAAGCTGCTGTGCTATTTCCGCCAGCAGGCGGAGGAGAGCGGCGGGAGCTTTACGCTGCCCTTTTCCCTCAGCGTTTTGGCGGACTACATCGCCACGGACCGCAGCGCCATGATGCGGGAGTTGCGGCGGCTGAAGGAGGAAGGGGTCCTGCAAAGCCAGGGGCGGAACTTCGTTTTGCTTAAGAATCCATAAAAAAATGAGAAACGCTACTCTTTTGCAAGAAAGAGGTTGACGTTTTCCGACGGTCATGTTAAAATTCAGACAATGTGCGTTTTGCTCAAATCGGCAAAATTCAACGATAGGAAAGAAGGAAGAGTATGTACCAGATCGTACGCAAAGAGGCACTGCGGCCCACCGTGACTCTCTATGAGATCGACGCGCCGCTGATCGCCAAGAAGGCGCAGCCGGGTCAGTTCATCATTCTACGGGTGGATGAAAACGGCGAGCGGATCCCCATCACTATCAACGCCTATGACCCTGAAAAGGGCACGGTGACCATTATCGTCCAGACCGTGGGCGCCACCACCAAGAAGCTCAGCGAGATGAAGCAGGGCGACTGCCTGGCCGACTTTGTGGGCCCCCTGGGCAAGCCCACTGAGACCGAGGGCAAGAAGAAGGTGGCCGTGGTCGGCGGCGGCGTGGGCTGCGCCATCGCCTATCCCGTGCTGAAGAAGTTCCATGACGACGGCGCTGAGGTCCATGCCATCGTGGGCTTCCGCTCTCAGGATCTGGTGATCCTGGAAGAGGACTTCAAGAAGTCCAGCGACAAGCTGATCGTCTGCACCGACGACGGTTCCTATGGCCGCAAGGGCCTGGTGACCGAGGCGCTGAAGGAACTCATCGACGCCGGCAACCAGTATGACGAGGTCTTTGCCATCGGCCCCATGGTGATGATGAAGTTCGTCTCCAAGACCACCGAGCCTTACGGCATCCCCACCACCGTTTCCATGAGCCCCATCATGATCGACGGTACCGGTATGTGCGGCGGCTGCCGCCTGAGCGTGGGCGGCGAGATGAAGTTCGCCTGCGTGGACGGCCCCGACTTTGACGGCCACAAGGTGGACTGGGATCTGGCGGTGAAGCGGAACCAGATGTACGCCGGCTGGGAAAAGCACAAGTACGAGGAGACCTGCAACCTGTTCAAGAAGGAGGCCGAATAACCATGGCCAATATGTCTTTAAAGAAGAATCCCATGCCCTCTCAGGACCCCAATGTCCGCAATAAGAACTTTGAGGAAGTGGCCCTGGGCTATACCGAGGAGCAGGCTCTGGACGAGGCCGCCCGCTGCCTGAACTGCAAGAACAAGCCCTGTATGCAGGGCTGCCCTGTCATGGTACATATCCCTGAGTTCATCGCGGAAGTGGCCAAGGGCAATTTTGAAGAGGCTTATCAGATCATTGCCGCCACCTCCGCTCTGCCTGCCGTGTGCGGCCGTGTCTGCCCCCAGGAGAGCCAGTGCGAGAAGTACTGCGTCCGGGGCATCAAGGGCGAGCCTGTGGCCATTGGCCGTCTGGAGCGCTTTGTGGCGGACTGGCACCGTGAGCACGCCACCGCCGCTCCCGAGAAGCCCGCTTCCAACGGCCACAAGGTGGCGGTCGTGGGCTCCGGCCCCTCCGGCCTGACCTGCGCCGGCGACCTGGCCCGGAAGGGTTACGACGTCACCGTGTTTGAGGCGCTGCACCTGGCCGGCGGCGTGCTGGTCTACGGTATCCCCGAGTTCCGTCTGCCCAAGGCCATCGTCCAGAAGGAAGTGGACGGCCTGAAGGCACTGGGCGTGACCATCGCCACTGACACGGTCATCGGCCGGACCATCACCGTGGACGAGCTGATGGAGGAGCATGGCTTTGAGGCTGTGTTCATCGGCTCCGGCGCGGGCCTGCCCATGTTCATGAGCATCCCCGGCATCAACTACCGCGGCGTATACTCCGCCAACGAGTTCCTGACCCGCATCAACCTGATGAAGGCCTATCGGGAGGGTTCCGATACCCCCATTCAGCACCCCAAGAAGGTGGCCGTGGTCGGCGGCGGCAACGTGGCCATGGACGCGGCCCGCTGCGCCAAGCGCCTGGGCGCCGAGGTGTATATCGTCTACCGCCGCGGCATGGAAGAGCTGCCTGCCCGTAAGGAAGA
>CAZFJB010000126.1:0-4492 GCA_964519775.1 uncultured Oscillibacter sp. | reverse complement strand
TCCGCCGGGGCGGACTGGACCTCACCCCGGTCGTACACGCCGAAGGTCATGGTCAACGCCTCCGGCACGTCCCGGTCTACGAAGTTGAGCTGGAAGTCGATCAGCTCTCCGTTTTCCACGCCGTAGGTGCTGAGGGACGAGTTCCAGCCGTGATCCCCGTCGGGCATGGTCAGCTTCGGGTGGGTGATGTCCAGCCGGTCGTACTCCGTGGAATCCACGGAAAAGAACACGTCCACCCGCTTGCGGTCCACGATGAGGTATTCCACCTTGGCCACGATGCCGTTTTGGGTCTGTATTAGATTCATGGGCTGCACATAGTCGTTCTCCACGGCGGCGGTGAGGCTGGGTGACCAGCTAACGGCCTTGGCCAGCGCCGAGAGCAGCGGCACGGAGCCGCAGGCCCGGGCAAAGGGCACGGAAAAATTCACCAGCAGCACAAATGCCGCAAAGCAAGCCGCCAGGCTTCCCCAGAATGTGCGGGATCTCCGCTTTTTTATCCGTAAAGCCTTTTCCCTGTTCAGCGCCTTCTCCACCGTATTTTCCAGTGTTTCCGGTGTTGATTCCAGTTCTAAAAGCAGGGCGTTGTACTCCTCCATGCGATTCATATTCCATCCTCCTCGCCCAGTTCCAGTCTCAGCAGTTCCAGTGCCCGCCTCTGGCGGGTGGCGGCGGTACCCTGAGGGATGTTCAGCGCCGCGGCGGTCTCCGCCTGGGTATAGCCGGTGAAAAATCGCAGAATGATGACTGCCCGCAGCTCCTCCGGCAGGCGGCCCACCGCCTCTTTCAGGGGCAGATGGTCATACTCGTCGGGTCCGGCGGTGTCCGGCAGGGCCTCCTCCCCGCCCGGGTGGAAGCGCTTCCGGCGGCGCAGCTCGGCATGACAGGCGTTGATGAGGATGCGGGTGATCCACGTCTCAAAAAACTCCGGCTGCCGCAGGGTTTTCAATGCCCGGAGGGCCTGATACACCGCCTCGTCCACCGCCTCCAGAGCATCGGCCTCCTGGCCCAGGTACAGGTACGCCGTGCGGTACAGCCGCGCCTTGATGGTCTCCGTCCGTGCCGCGAATTCCTGTTTGTCCATGGCGTCCCTCCTTCTCTCTTTTGTCTCTTAGAGTCACGGCGATCCCGTTTTGTTTCCGAATTTTGAATTTTTTTCAAAAAGGCCGGCAGGGCGCAAAGCCCCGCCGGCCGATCTTAACAAACTATTCTCAAAAAGTGGCTGCACCGCAAGTGCTGTAAAAGTTTCTTGCTTTACGCCCTTGGGTGGGCCTTTTGATAGACATCCTTGAGCTGATTCTTCACCACATGGGTGTAGATCTGGGTGGAGGAGATGTCCGCGTGGCCCAGCATCTCCTGGATGGCCCGCAGATCCGCGCCGTTTTCCAGCAGATGCGCCGCGAAGGAGTGGCGCAGAGTATGGGGTGTGATGTCCTTCTGGATGCCCGCCTTTTCCTGATAGTGCTTGATGATCTTCCAGAAGCCCTGACGGCTCATTCGCTCGCCGTTCATGTTGACAAACAGGGCCGTCTCCTCTGTATCAGCGATGAGCTGGGGACGAACATCCTTGATATAGTCCCGCAGCGCCTTGACAGCACCCTGATACAGCGGGATGATCCGCTCCTTCTTCCCGCCGGCGCAGCGGATAAAGCCTGCCGACAGGTTCAGATCCCCCAGATCCAGCGCGATCAGCTCGCTGACCCGGATACCGGTGGCATACAGCAGCTCCAGCATGGCGTGATCCCGGAAGCCCTTGGCGTCCACGCACTCCGGCTGTTCCAGAAACAGCTCCACTTCCTTGGCGGTAAGGATCTCCGGGTACTTCCGCTCCACCTTGGCAGCGGCGACACCCTTGGCGGGATTCTCACGCATCGCGCCGACAGAGATCATATAGGCATAAAAAGACTTCACGGAGGCCAGGAACCGGGTCACAGACGCGGCGGACTTGCCGTGGCTCTGCATCCAGTCCATGTAGTCCCGCACCTGCTCGCTCTCCGCTTCCCGCAGATCTCTGCCGCAGTGATTATGTAAATACTCGGAAAATTGTGTCGTATCCCGCAGATAGGAACTGACCGTATTCCGGGACGCGTGCTTCTCGTCGGCGAGATACGCGCCAAAGCGGGCAATATCGTCCATTCCTGTCCACTCCCTTCCTCAGAATACTCACACAAATAAAAATCGCAGAAAAACAGGCGTGAGCCGCAGATCCAGCCAAAGCCCCAGGCCCAGTATCACGCACACACCCAGAAAACGCAGCCACCAGCGGCCGCCGTAGGCGGGCAAAAAAGGATGCCCCTTCCCAAAGGACACCCGAAACAGCGCGGTGGAGGCGCTCCAAGCGGGCGCCGCCAGCAGAAAAAAACAGGGCAGCGTCACCAGGCACCGCAGTCCGAACAGCCCCAGCGCCAGCCACAGTCCCCTCGTCCCAAAGACCGCCCGCAGGCAGCCCGCGGCATAGGTGGGGAAAAAACCGGCTCCTGCCGCCAGCAATGGCACAAGCACCAAGCCGATGGAGGTGAACCCGCAGAAAAACGCAAGTGCGGAGCTGAGATAATACGCCTTCGCCAGAGCCCACACCGTGGAAAAATCAAGGCTCCGCTCCCGGGAAAGGGTCAGATAATCCCGCAGATAGTCGGAGAGCTCCTGGGCAAGGGTCCCGGAGACCCGCCCGGCGCACACCGCTCCCGCCGCAGCTCCCATTAAAAAGAAAGCTGCCAGCAGCAGACAGCGCCCACTGCCGGTCCCATTCTCCGTCCCGTTCCATTTCAAGCCCATCACCTCATCCAAGCCTATGAGACCCGGACAAGATTTATGTTGCGGTTGACGTAAAATCTTTCTCTTAAAAATATAGAGCAAATGGAACGGTTTCGCAAGGCGTTTTCGGGAAAAAAAGATTTTTTGGCATTTATGCCCAAATATTATGTAAACACAGTTATGTAAACCGTGTGAAGCAAAGTCCGTATTGCCCCTCCCTCGCTCTCCAGAGGGCAAGATGTAGTGGCTGAGCGCCGCCATGCGTCCCCATATCTGTCACCCAAGTCAAAAGGGACCGCCGCCCCATGGGACGGCGGTTTTTCAGCGCCTGCGAGGCTTTTTGTTGGATTTGACCAATCGGCTGCCGCCCCGCCGGCCCTTCCTCCCTCTGAGTGCCGCCGCCAGCACGCCGCCCAGCAACGCGGCGGCCAGGACCAGCAGCCCCTTCGGCGTGACTGCGTCCCACACGCCCAGGCCCAGCAGTACCAGCACGCCGCCAAACAGTCCGGTATTGATCAGGCTCCCCCTCTGGCTTCCCGCGGCCAGGCCGCCCCCAAGGGCGGCGCACAGGGCCGGCAGCGTCATTGCCAGCGGCACCTGTTCCTCCCCGATCATGCCCCGGACTGTCAGCAGCGTAAGCAGCAGCACTCCGGCGGCGTACAGCGCCGCTGTCGTCAAAAAACCGGCGGTCCCCCGCCAGACAGGCGATTTCTTTGCGGACATCATGACCCCTCCCTTTCGATCCGCTTCTGAAACAGCATATTCAAAGATAGGGGCATCTTATGTTAAAAACCTTGAAAAGCCCGCCTTGCGGACCCGCGTAAAACTTCATTCGCTCAGGCGCCACGAAATACGATAAAAATGCAGTGCGCAAAATTCGCAACGCAGTTGCATAGCAAAAAGACACACGGCGGACCATGCCGCCGTGTGTCTTTCACGTTCCTCTCGGATGCGTCTTACTTTTCCTCAGCAGGAGCTTCCTCAGCCTTGGGAGCCTCCACAGCGGGGGCCTCCTCCTTCTTCTCGGCCTTCTTCCCTTTCTTGGTCTCAGGCTGCTCGCCGGACTGCACGCCCACCTGGGACACAGCCCACTTGGTCAGCTCCATGCGGACCCGGTCCTCGCTGGTCTCGATGATGATGGTATTGGCGTTGACCATCACGATCTTGCCCACGATGCCGCCGATGCTGGTGATGACGTCGCCCTTCTTCAGGCTGTCACGCATGGCCTGGGCCTGCTTTTTCCGCTTGTTCTCAGGACGGATCATCATGAAATACATGATGGCGATCATGAGAACCAGCATAATCATACCTTCCATAGTTCCAAACTCTCCTTCAGTGTAAAAAATCAGATAGGACTATTATACCAAACTTGCCACTATTTGCAAGTCTTTTCTCATCAGGCCCGCTTTTCTAAGTTTCCGCTGTACCGGGCCCGGAAATCGGCAAAGGTACCCTCGTCCAGCGCCTGGCGGATCTTGGCCATCAGCTCGTTGTAGAACCACAGGTTGTGGAGCACCGCCAGCCGGAGAGCCAGCACCTCGTCCGCTTTGAACAGATGCCGCAGATAGGCCCGGGAATAGTTCCGGCAGACGGGGCAGTTGCAGCTTTGGCTGATGGGCCGCTCGTCAGTGATGTACTTCTCCTTCATGATGTTCACGGTGCCCTCCCAGGTGAAGAGCTTGCCGTGACGGCCATTGCGGGAAGGCATCACGCAGTCGAAGAAGTCCACGCCCCGGCTGAC
>CAZFJB010000125.1:0-4518 GCA_964519775.1 uncultured Oscillibacter sp. | reverse complement strand
AGTCTGCCCGGAACCGGCTGGCGGCGTATGACTTCCGGGGCGAGGATGTGATGAAGCCGGTGGCGGTCCTCTCCGGCGGCGAGCAGAGCCGACTGCGGCTTTGTATGCTGATGGACGATGAGATCAATTTCCTGATCCTGGACGAACCCACCAACCATCTGGACATCGCCTCAAGAGAGTGGATCGAGGAGGCGGTGGAGTCTTACGATGGCACACTGCTGTTCGTCAGCCATGACCGCTACTTCATCAACCGCTTTGCCACCCGCGTCTGGGAGATCGCTGGCGGCACCATTACCGACTATCCCATGGGCTTTGCCCAGTATCGGCAGGTAAAGGAACAGGAAGAGGCGGAAAAACAGGAACCAGCAAAATCTGTAAAGGAGAAAACCGTTACGGAAAGACCCCAGCGGGGCGACCGGGCGCAGCAGGCGGCACGCAAGCAGTTGACCATTTGCGAGCGGGAGATCGCCAGGGCGGAGGAGCGCCTGGCGGCGCTGGACGCCGAGATGGAGGCCAATGCCTGTGACTATGAAAAGCTGAACGCCTTAGTGGCGGAAAAGGACGCCGCCCAGGCGGAACTGGACACGCTCTACCTCCGGTGGGAGGAACTGAGCGAGGCCGCCGGCGAGGCGTGAGAGAGGAAAGAGGTGCGAATATGCGGGATGTACTCTGCGTTTATTATTCCAGAACAGGAAACACCCGAAAAGTGATGAAGACCATCGCCGCGGCGCTGGACGCCGAACTGGTGGAGCTCAGCGACGGTGTGGACCGCAAGGGCGTCCGGGGCTGGCTTCGCAGCGGACTGGACGCGGTGAAGCGGGACTGCCCCCGGACCCACTCCTTTGAAACGGAGCGGAAGCTGGAGAATTACCGGCTGGTCATCGTCGGGACCCCGGTGTGGGCAGGGCGGTGCAGCAGCGTGGTCCGCAGCTTTTTGAAGCAGAGGGGCGGGGAGCTTAGCCGGGTCGCCTATGTGCTGACCCGGAGCAGCGAACACCGCAGCGAGGAGGTCTATCGCCAGATGGACCTCTATACCAAGCAGCCCCACCGGGCGGCCACGTCTTTGCGGGTGGGCCATGTGGGCCATATTTTCTGGCAGGAGGAGTTCCTGCGTCAGGTCCGGGAATTGCTGGACACAAAGGCATAGCGCCTCTCTTTTCTGGTTTGGAAGATAAAGGTCCCGCACAGGGGGAGAGGATGAGACCATGCTGGAAAAACTGAAAGAGCTGGATCTGCGGTGTGAAGATCTGCAGACCCAGCTAAGCGACCCGAAGGTCTACGGCGACGCGGAAAAGCTGCGCCGGGTGAATCGGGAATTGAAGGAGCTTTTGCCGGTGGCGGAGGCTTACCGGGCCTATATGGCGGCGGAGAACCGCCGACGGGAGGCGGAGGAGCTGCTCCGGGACCCGGAGCTGAAGGAGATGGCCCAGGAGGAACTGGCAGAGGCAAAAGAGGAGATCGGGCGGCTGAAAGAGCGGCTCACGCTGCTGCTCCTGCCCAAGGACCCCAACGACAGCCGGAACGTGATCCTGGAGATCCGGGGCGGCGTTGGCGGGGAGGAGAGCGCCCTTTTTGCCCACTCCCTTCTGCGGATGTATACCATGTACGCCGAGAGCCGGGGGTGGAAGCTGTCCATCGCCAGTCTCAACGAGACGGAGCTGGGCGGCGTGAAGGACTGCTCTGCCGTCATTGAGGGCGAGGGGGCCTGGTCCCGGCTGAAATTTGAATCCGGGGCCCACCGGGTCCAGCGGGTGCCGGAAACGGAATCCGGCGGCCGCATCCACACCAGCGCCGCCACCGTGGCGGTGCTGCCGGAGATGGAGGCGGTGGACGTGGAGCTGAACCCCGCGGACATTGAGATGCAGGTCTACCGGGCCAGCGGCGCCGGCGGACAGCACGTCAACAAGACCTCCTCCGCTGTGCGGCTGATCCACAAGCCGACCGGCACGGTGGCGGAGTGTCAGGAGGAGCGGAGCCAGTTCCAGAACCGGGAAAAGGCCATGCGCCTGTTGGCCTCCCGGCTGTATGAGGCGGAGCGGGAGAAGCGGGAGAGCGCTTATGGCGAGGCCCGCCGCAGCCTGGTGGGCAGCGGCGACCGCTCAGAGCGTATACGCACCTATAATTTCCCCCAGGGCCGGGTAACGGATCACCGCATCGGCCTGACACTTTACAAGATCGACGCCATCATGGACGGTGCGCTGGACGAGCTGATCGACGCACTGATGACGGCGGATCAGGCGGAAAAACTCAAGCAGGGACAACAGGAGAACGGATAGGATCGTGACCGCACCCTGACTTGCGGAAAAACAGCAGATACACGATAAACACGGGCGGAAGCCCTATCATATAGATAATTCGAGGCGAATACAATGCATACACGTTATTTTGATCTGCGGGACACCAAGGGCCAGCAGAAGATCATTGAGGACCAGATCTCCGCGGCGGCGGACATCCTGCGGCAGGGAGGCCTGGTGGGCATCCCCACGGAAACAGTCTACGGTCTGGGAGCCAACGCCCTGGACGAGGCGGCGGTCCACAAGATCTTTGAGGCCAAAGGCCGTCCCCAGGATAATCCTTTGATCATCCATGTGCCGGGGGCGCAGTGGCTGCCCCGGTACTGTGCCGATGTGCCGCCCCTGGCTTATACCCTGGCCAGAAAGTTCTGGCCGGGTCCTCTGACCATGATTTTGAAGCGGAAGGAGATCGTGCCGGATACCACCACGGCGGGACTGGACACCGTGGGCGTCCGCTGCCCGGACCATCAGGTGACCCTTGCCATCATCCGGGAGGCGGGGGTGCCCATCGCGGCCCCCAGCGCCAATACCTCCGGCCGGCCAAGCTGCACCACCGCCGCTGACGTGATGGAGGATATGGAGGGGAAGATCGACGCCGTGGTGGACGGCGGTCCCTGCCAGGTGGGTGTGGAGTCCACCATCATCGACCTGACCTGCGATCCGCCCCGGATGCTGCGGCCCGGCGGGCTGCCTCTGGAAATGCTGGAGGAGGTGGCGGGGCCCATCGCGGTGGACCGTGCCGTGACGGAACTGATGAAAGAGGGAGACAAGCCCCGGGCTCCCGGCATGAAGTACCGGCACTATGCCCCCAAGGCACCGGTGACGGTGGTAACCGGCCCTGCGGAGGCCTCCGCCCAGACCATTGCCCGTCTGGCCCAGCCGGGAGACGGCGTGATCTGTTTTGATGAATACGTCGGACTCTTTGAGGGGCTGGAAGTGGAACAGTTGGGCCCCAGCCAGGATAAGCGTGTCCAGGCTCAGCGAGTATTTGACGCCCTGCGGGCCTTTGACAGCAAAATGGTCTCCCAGATCTACGCCCAGTGCCCCGACAGTCAGGGGCTGGGTCTGGCGGTCAGTAACCGGCTGAAAAAGGCGGCTGGCTTCAAGACCATCGCCGCCGGCGAGCGGAAGGTGGTGCTGGGCATCACCGGGGGCACCGGCAGCGGCAAGACCAGCGCTCTGGAGGCCATCCGGGACCTGGGGGGAACGGTGATCGACTGCGACGCCGTTTACCACGAGATGCTGGCGACCAGCGATGAGCTGCGTCACGGCATTGAGGTGAAATTCCACGGTGTGTTCCATTCCGATGGGACATTGAATCGGAAGAAGCTGGGCAGCCTGGTGTTTGAGAGCAAGGAGCGGCTGGCCCAGCTCAATGAGGTGATCTACCGCCTCCTGGTGCCGGAGGTGCGGCGGCGGTGCGAACTGGCCGGGGATCTGGTGGCGGTGGACGCCATCAATCTCCTGGAAAGCGGGCTGGACGCTATCTGTGACCGGACCATCGCCGTCACGGCCCCGGCGGAGCTGCGGGTCCGCCGGATCATGGCTCGGGACGGTATCGACGAGCGCTACGCCCGCCTGCGGATGTCCGCCCAGAAGTCGGACGAGTTCTATCGGGGCAAATGCGACCATGAGCTCAGCAACACCGCCGACACGGCGGAGGACTTCCGGGAGACGGCACGGGAATTTTTCCGCCGGCTCATCGCGGATCTGCGGGAAGAAAAGGACTTTTGAGAAAGCAAATCTGTCACAGGGCCATGATCCCTGTGGATACGTTAAGGAGGAACCATGACCATGGCTGATGGCAACAAGGAACTGAAGGAGCAGCTCTTCAGCAGCCGGAAAAACGGCTTTGACCGCATTGCGGAGAATGAACTGGCAGCAATGGAGTCCTATTGCAAGGACTATATGGCGTATCTGGACGCGGGCAAGACGGAGCGGCTCTGCGCCGCGGAGACCGTCCGCCTGGCGGAGGCCGCCGGCTACCGGCCCCTGGTCCGGGGCGAGACGCTGAAGGCTGGCGATAAGGTGTATGTCCGCAACCGGGACAAGAGCGTGATGCTGGCCCACATCGGCAGTGAGGGCCTGGAGAAGGGCACGCGGATCGCCGCCGCCCACATCGATTCTCCCCGGCTGGATCTCAAGCCCAACCCCCTGTATGAGGAGGGGGAGCTGGCCTATTTCAAGACCCATTACTACGGCGGCATCCGCAAGTACCAGTGGG
>CAZFJB010000124.1:3401-4533 GCA_964519775.1 uncultured Oscillibacter sp. | reverse complement strand
CCCTTCTTCGTGCTGATCATGGAGACCTTCCAGATCACCACCGGCGCGGGCTACGGGCTGGACAACCTGACTCTCTATAACTGGATCGGCAAGTCCGGCGACATTGCCAAGTACACCAACTACGAAGGCATCTTCCGCAATCCCCAGTTCTTCAGCGCCTTCTGGAACACCATCCGCCTGACCCTCATTGCCTCCGTCATCACCGCTGTCTGCGGCCAGTTCCTGGGCTACATCAGCTCCCGGGGCCGCGGCAAGTGGTATGGCGAGCTTACCGAGCAGATGGTCTTCGTTCCCTATCTGATGAGCGGCATCGCATTCTCCACCATGTATTTCTCCATGTTCTCCCGGCCCCATCTGGGCGGACTGATGCCCTCGCTGTACGGCACCTTTGCCCTGATCGTGCTGACCTCGGTGGTCAAGCACTTCCCCTTCGCCAGTAAGTCCGGTACCGCCAATATGCTCTCCATCAGCGTGGAGCTGGAGGAGGCGGCGGACATCGCCGGCGCCAGCTTCTGGAAGCGGATGGCCTCCATCATCGTGCCGCTGGCGAAAAACGGCTTTATCTCCGGCTTCATGCTGACCTTCATCTCCATCGCGAAGGAGCTGGACCTGATCATCATTATGATGACCCCCTCCACCCAGACCATGTCCTATCTGGCCTTCACCTACTCTCAAGAGGGCTACAACCAGATGTCCGACGCGGTGTCCGTGTGCGTGCTGGCCTTTATCCTGGTGTGCTACATCGTGGCCAACCACTTCGGCGCGGAGCTGAACAAGAGTATGTAAGGGAATCGGGATAACAGAAAGGAAGAAGAATTATGAGCCGCATTGAATTAAAGCATATCGATAAATTTTACGGCAGCAACCACGTTCTGCGGGACATCAACCTCACCATTGAAGACGGCGACTTCATGACGCTGCTGGGCCCCTCCGGCTGCGGCAAAACCACCACGCTGCGTGTGGTCTCCGGCCTGGAAAAGCCCCAGAACGGCACCATGACCATCGACGGCGTGGAGATGATCAATGCCGATGATGCCTATTACGCCGAGCCCAGCAAGCGGGGACTGAACCTGGTGTTCCAGTCCTACGCCCTGTGGCCCCACATGACGGTCTACGACAACATCGCCTTCGG
>CAZFJB010000124.1:0-3301 GCA_964519775.1 uncultured Oscillibacter sp. | reverse complement strand
ATCTACGTCACCCACGACCAGACCGAGGCCCTGACCATGTCCACCAAGATCGCCCTGTTCAAAGCCGGTGAGCTGAACCAGGTGGCCACCCCCGCCGAGCTTTACAACAACCCCATCGACCTGGAGGCCGCCGACTTCATCGGCAACCCCCGCATCAACCTGCTGGACGGCAAGGCGGAGCTGGTGGGCGGTCAGTTGGTGGTCAAGAGCGACCTGGGCGGCCACACCTTCCCCGGCGAGCACCTGACGGAAGAGGCCTTCCCCAAGAGCGGCGAGTTCGACTGCGTGCTGGCTATCCGCCCCGAGCAGATCGTCATCTCCACCGAGCCGGTGGAGGGCGCCATCCCTGTCACCATCTACGCCAACCAGCCTGCCGGTTCTGAGACCATCACCACCCTGAAAGCCGGTCAGGACGAGTTCCTGGCCAAGGAGATCGGCCAGATCCACTACAGTTTGGATCAGAAGGTCTGGGCCATCATCGATCAGGATAAGATCAACATTTATAACAAGGAGACCACCCGCCTGATCAAACGCGCGGTGTAAGGACCGTGTCTTGATATGTCCCTTCGCAACACCAAAATTTTGAAAGGAGTCCCGAAGAACATGAAGAAGTTTTTAGCGATCTTGCTCACACTTGCCATGACCCTCAGCCTGGCCTCCTGCGGTAAGAAGGCCGATGATACACCCTCCGCCCAAGGCGGCAGCACTGGCAGCGATTATGTCAGCGACCTGCACCTGGGGTACGATCTCAACAGCGGTGAGACCTTCTACGGCCCCTATTACGATGAGTGGAGCGACAAGAACGACGATCAGCTCTATGAGGAAGCCCTGAAAGAGGACACCACCATCAACGTTTACGCCACCTCCTCCAAAATGCTGAAGGTGGAGGAGAGCTTTGAGGCCGCCTATCCCGGTCTGGACCTGGTGGTCTTTGACCTGGACAATGACGAAGTCCTCTCCAAGGCCAAGATCGAGCATGAGACCGGCAACGTCACCGCCGACGTGCTGCAGACTAAGGACGTCAACGGCAACGTGTTCTATGAGTGGTACAACCAGGACATTCTGGAGCCTTACTACCCCAAGGACATCTGCTCCCACATCGATGAGGCCAACCTGAAATATGGTTATCCCCTTTATGCCTCCCAGTCCATGTGGTATTATAATACCGCCGCTTTCCCCGATGGCCAGCCCATCGAGAGCTGGTGGCAGATCATCGAGAAGAACGCTGACGGCACCCAGAAGTACCGCCTTTTCACCAAGGAGATCGGCCAGGAGAGCGCTTACCTCTCCCTCTTCACCAGTTTCATCAACAACGCTGACGAGATGGAAGCCGATTACAAGAAGATCTACGGCAAGGATCTGGAATACACCTACGACGCTTCTGCCTTTGATTTTGAGGTCCCGGCAAACAACGCCGGCGTGGAGTACCTGTGGCGCTTCTCCCAGGCTAAGATGACCTTCATCGGTGACGGTGACGAGCTGGTTCTGGCCGTTCACAATTCCACCGCTGATGATCCCGCGCTGTGCCTGGCCTCCGCCGGCAAGATCGGCAACCGTGACGAGTCCGGCTACGACATCGCCTGGTGCCTGAACCTCTCCCCCTACACCGCGCTGCTGAACCTGGAGAGCCTGTTCATCGCCAAGGGCACCAACAGCCCCGCCGGCGCCCGTCTGTTCATCCGCTACATCACCGGCGGCGCTGACGGCGAAGCCGAAGGCATGAAGCCCTTCAAGAAGGAAGGCAACTGGCCCGTCCGTGACGACGTGGAGGACAAGAAGAACCCCGCCCACCTCAACGAGCTGGGTGCCCGGGCCAACGACCTCTCCGCCATCTACGCCATCTATCCTGACGTGCAGGATATGTGGAACTACTGGCTGTCCAAGAATCCCAATATGTAAGATCATTTCCCGGGCGGCGGTTCGCCGCCGTCCGGGACCCTTTTTACAACAGGAGAAATTGCCATGACTCAGGATCACGAAAAAGAACTGCACCGGGCCGAGAAAGAAAAAGAGCGTGCCCACCGGGCTGACTCCTTCTGGAACGCCTTCCAGATGACGGAAAACGGCCATGTGAAAAGCACGCTGCTGCTCAACTCCTTCTGCCTGGCCATTTTGTTCATCGCTGTTTACGCCGTGGCCATTTTCCTGCTGACCGATCCCATCCACGCATGGCTGGCCAACGGGCCGCTGTTTTGGGAACAGCTTGTCAGCGCCCTGCTCCCTGCCCTGGCGGGTACGGCGGTGTGCGCTCTGACCCAGCTTGTCTGCAAGCCCCGGACCGTCCTGGCAGCCTATCTGTGGCTGGCAGCCCTTTCCGCCGCCTGCCTTGTGACCATGCTGATCCTGCTGCGGGACGACAGCGGAGCCATCCGACTGTTTCTGCAAGTATTCGCGCTGCTGATCCCCGCGCCGCTGCTGACGGGACTGGGATGCTCCCTCTGGCTGTTTCGCCGGAGCGTGAAAGACTGAATTTCATTACAAAAAGGCTGTGAAACTATGATCGACACTGTATTGTTCGATATGGGCGGGACCCTGGAGGACATTCATGTAGATGACGAGAGCCGCCGTGCCTCTATGCAGGGCGTGCTGGACATTCTCCGTGCCCACGGCATCGATCTGAAAGAAGATTTTGAAACGGTCTGCCAGGCCATCAATGCCGGCTGGGACCGTTATGCCGCGTACCGCGGCCCCTGTGACCGGGAGCTGAAGCCGGAAGAGATCTGGGGCAGCTACGTTTTGACCGACTTCGGCCTGGACGAGGCCACCGTGAAGCCCTTTGCCGAGGAACTGGCCCACATGTGGGAGATCACCCACTATCACCGCTCTCTCCGCCCCCGTGTCAAAGAGATGCTGGAGGGTCTGAAGGGCATGGGTATGAAGCTGGGCGTGATCAGCAACACCGCCAGTCTCTACCAGGTATTCGACATTTTGAAGGAGTACGGCATCCGGGATTATTTCCAGGATGTGACCCTCTCCTCCGTCACCGGCTACCGCAAACCGGACCCCAACATCTTCCTGGTCTCCCTGAATCAGGTCCAGTCCGCGCCCGCCAATTGCGCCTATGTGGGCGACACGCTCTCCCGGGACGTGGTGGGCCCTGTTCGGATGGGCTTCGGCGCTACCTTCCACATCGACTCTTACCTTACCAAGCTCAAGGACACGGACGTGGCGGCGGATGTGCGCCCCACCTACTGCATTGAGGATATTTACGAGGTCTATACGATCTTGAAGGCGCAGCGTGCCTGAGCCGCCGGTTCCCTCTCTGCCCCAAACTGACTGAAAGCCGCCCATAAGGGCGGCT
>CAZFJB010000123.1:0-4547 GCA_964519775.1 uncultured Oscillibacter sp. | reverse complement strand
TCGCCGCCGGCTGGTCCGGCAAGGTGAAGACCGCCAGCACCATGGTGTGCATCGTTTTGATGCTGATGCTGAACGAACCCTGGATGCCCATTCCCCGCGCGCTGAATGTGCTGTGCGTGGCGGTCATCGTGGTGACGACGCTGTATTCCGGCGTGGAGTATTTCGTCCTGAACCGGGATGTCATCGCCTCCGCCTGATGGCGCGGATCTTTCAGACTTATAAAAAGGAGCGGACCGCTTTGCGGTCCGCTTCAGCGTGTCGAAAAGTTTTTTCGCCTCGCTGAACGAATTTCCAGAACCCAAAGGGTTCTGGAAATTGTTTATTTAAATGGTGCGGGACACCCCTCCTGGGTTTCCCGCGCGCACTCTTCCTTCCCGGTGCGGAAATCTGAGCGATCGATCGACAGTCACAAGCGGACAGACATAGTCATTTTTTGGCGCCGTGCGGCCGGATGGGCAGCTCAACCCAGAAGGTGTTGCGGCCGTTTTTACTCTCCGCCCAGATCCGGCCATGGTGCTGGGTGACGATGCTTTGGGCGATGGAAAGCCCCAGTCCGTAGCTGCCCCGCTGGGTATGGGCCTTGTCCACCCGGTAGAAGCGCTTGAAAATATCCGTCAGCTCCGCTTTGGAAAGGGCCGGGCCGGGGTTGGACACCGCCAGACGGCAGCGATTGCCCATGTCTTTCAGCTCCACAGTGACCTCGCCCGGCGGCACGGCGTATTTCTGGGCGTTGTCCAGGAGGATGTCCACCGTCTGCCGCAAATGCTGCGTACTGCCCTGGACCATAATGCCCCCTGCCGCGCGGGTGGTGAGGGTCAGTCCTTTTTCAAAGAATATCGGCTCAAAGGGCAGCACCGCGTCGCTGACCAGATGACTGAGATCCACGGAGGAGAAGACCATGGTGTTCCGACCGCTATCCGCCCGGGCCAGGGTCAGCATCTCCTCCAAAAGCTGGCGCATCTGCCGGGACATGGTGAGGATGTGGGCGGCGAACTGGCCCCGGTGGGCTTCGTCAAAATCCGGGCTGTTCAAAAGCTCGGCGTTGGTCATGATCACCGTCAGGGGTGTTTTCAGCTCATGGGAGGCATCGGCGATGAACTGGCGCTGCTGCTGCCACGCCTTTTCCACCGGCCGCACCGCCCACCGGGCCAGCAGCCAGCTAATGAGCAAAAAGGCGGCAAAGCACAAAAAGGCAATGACGGAGCAGGTTTTTAAAAGGTGCTGCAGGGTGGCCCGCTCGCTGGACATATCCGCGAAGGCGATGCGCTCGCCGTGAGGGGTGACGCCGCGGCAGTACCGCAGACCGTATTCGTGGAGAACGCCGACCCAGGCGCCGTCCCGGGCGGCGGCATCCAGCAGGGTCTGGAGAAAGGCCTGGTCACTGAGGTCGTAATAACCGCCGCCCACAGCAGTCAGCGTGCCGTCCCGGTCCCGGTCCAGCACAAAAAAGGGAAGCTGCACCTCCTGGGGCAGCCGCTCGCCGGGGCGGCTGTGGCGCAGAGGCTCCGCCGCCACGCTTTGCAGCATGGTGAGGCTCTGGGCCTCCAGCCCTGTGCGGGTGAAGTGATACACCAGGCCGAAGATGATGCCCATCATCACCGTGACGATCAGCATATTGACGCAGATGAATTTCAGCCGCAGCTTTCGGATCATTTGCTCACCTCCAGGTGATAGCCCAGGCGGCGGATGGCCTCGATCTTTAGATCGGAGCCGATGCTCTGGAGCTTTTTCCGCAGAAAGCCGATGTAGACCTCTACATGGTTTTCCACGGCGTTGGAATCATATCCCCACACCCGGGCCAGGATCATCTCCTTGGAGAGGACCCGGCCCTTGCCCAGAAGCAAAAAGCGCATCACATCAAATTCCTTGGCGGAGAGGCGGACGCTGCGCTCCCCGCACACCAGGGTGCAGGAGGAGAGATCCAAAGCGGTGTTCCCCAGGCGCAGCTCGTCCACCTGGTCTCCCTGGCGGCGCAGCAGAGCGTTGACGCAGGCCAGCAACTCCCGGGAGTCAAAAGGCTTGGTGAGATAGTAGTCCGCCCCGGCATTGAGGCCCTGGATGCGGTCCTCCACATCGGAGCGGGCCGTCAGCATCAAAATCGGAGTGGCGCAGCGGTCCGCCCGCACCTGGCGGGCTACCTGGAAGCCGTTGAGCTTGGGCATCATCACATCCAGGATCAGCAGATCGTAAATGCCGGTCTCGGCGTACTCCGTGCCTGTCTCGCCGTCATAGACAGTCTCCACATCAAAGCCCTTGCTCTCCAGAATGACCCGAATGGATTCCGCCACCAGCCGTTCGTCCTCAATGACCAGTACCTTCATGGTCCCCTTCCTGCCTTTCCCGTGGTTTTCTGTTCTTAGCATAATCCAGCAAGCTGAATCGAAACTGAAAAAGCCAGGAAATTTTCGGAAAGCCATCCGGTTTTTTCAGCGTTGGTTCAGCATCGCGTGCTACCATCATGGGGCGGGCGGAGAACGGCCCGCCTTTGCTGACAAAAGATGATGAATGTTTTGAGATACAGGAAAGGACGCGTGAATATGGCAGAAACGATAACGACTTCCACCCCCGGAAAGGGCGGAAAGCTGAAAGCACTCTGGAATCAGAAGAAAGCGAGAAAATGGCTGATCCTGGCGGTTTTGGCGGTGGCGGTGATCGCTGCCGGATTTTCCCTGACCCGCCGGGGACGGGGCGGCCAGAGCAATATGACCACCACTTATACCACCGCGGCGGCGGAAAAGCGGAGCATCACCAACTCCCTCACCGGCAGCGGCACCTTGCAGCCGGCGGATTCCTACACCGTGACGACCCTGGTTTCCGGCGAGGTACTCTCAGATTATTTTGAAGAGGGCGACACCGTGGAAAAGGACCAGCTCCTCTACGACATTGACTCCTCCGACGTGTCCACCACCCAGTCCAACGCCGAGACCAGCTACTCCCAGGCCCTGAAGGCCAAGTACCCGGAGGCGGACATCAGCGGCACCGTCAGTGAGGTGTACGTCAGCAATGGCGACGCGGTGAGCGCCGGTACAGCTTTGTGCAAGATCAGCGCCAATAACGACCTGAGCATCGACTTCCAGTTCTCCTACACGGAGGACGGCGCGTTTTATGCGGGCCAGAGCGCCCAGATCTATATCACCGGCTATGAGGGCTATCTCACCGGCACGGTGGCCCAGGTGGGCAGCACCGGTGTGGCCAATGCCTCCGGCATGAAGATGACCACCGTTCGGGTGAAGGCAGCAAATCCCGGCCTGGTCAGCGGTGACTGCACCGCCAGCGCCGTCATCGGCAATTACACCAGCTACGGCCAGACCACTGTGAAGATCGGCACCGGCTCCACTATCACCGCCACCGCCTCCGGCAAGGTCAGCGGACTGGACCTGATGCCCGGAGACACGGTGAAGGACGGCCAGCGGATCTGCGCCATCACCGGCGACAGCGTGGATAACCAGCTCCGCAATGCCCAGACCAGCCTGGAAAACGCCCAGGACCGGCTGGAGGATTACGCCATTACCTCTCCCATCACCGGCACGGTGGTGGAAAAATATGTCAAGGCCGGGGACAATGTGGGCACCGGCAGCAATTCTAACAATTCCCTCTGCATCATCTACGATCTGAGCTATCTGGAAATGACACTGAGCATCGATGAGTTGGATATTGACAGTGTGGCCGTGGGCCAGACGGTGAATATCACCTCTGACGCCAAGGCGGGCCAGACCTTCTCCGGCGTGGTGACCAAGGTGTCTGTGGTGGGTTCCACCTCCGGCGGCACTACGGTGTATCCCGTCACTGTCCGCATTGACGATACTGCGGGCCTGCGCCCCGGCATGAATGTGGACGCGGAGATCGTGCTCTCCTCTGCCGATGATGTGCTGGCCATTCCCAGCCTCGCGGTGAACCGGGGCAATACGGTGCTGGTGAGCGCCGACTCCCCCAGCGCGGTCAACGCCCTGGATCAGGAAGCCCCGGAGGGTTATGTCTATGTGAAAGTGGCCACCGGCGTCAGTGATGACAGCTATATCGAGATCACCTCCGGCTTGCGGGAGGGGGATACCGTGGCCTATCTGCGGACGGCTTCCAGCGGCGGCGACTTCATGATGATGGGCGGTATGCCCGGCGGTATGGGCGGCGGAATGGCCGGCGGCGGTATGCCCGGGGGCGGCGGGGGCGGTATGCGCTCCGGCGGAGGCGGCGGAAACCGGGGCGGCGGCCCGGGAGGGTTCTGAGATGAGCGCGCTCATTGAATTTCAGTCCGTCTGCAAATATTACCAGATGGGCGACACCACAGTAAAAGCGGCGGATCATATCTCTTTTCAGATCCAAAGAGGAGAGTTTGTGGCCATCGTGGGCCAGTCCGGCAGCGGCAAGTCCACCTGCATGAACATCATCGGCTGTCTGGATGTGCCCACGGAGGGGACCTATCTGCTGGATGGGCAGGACGTGGGCCAGATGGATCGAAACCAGTTAGCGGCCATCCGCAATAAGATGCTGGGCTTTATTTTCCAGCAGTATAACCTGCTGCCCAAGCTGAACCTGCTGGAAAATGTGGG
>CAZFJB010000122.1:0-4598 GCA_964519775.1 uncultured Oscillibacter sp. | reverse complement strand
GGACGGCGCTGTCCTTCCAGTGGCCGAAGCGCTCCACCCGGTTGGCGTACTCGTCGCCGATGTTGATGCCGCCGGTATAGGCGATGTACCCGTCGATGACCGTGATCTTCCGGTGGTCCCGGTAGTTGAAATACAGCCGACTGATATACTCATGGACCGGGTTGAACAGCTCCACCTCCATGCCCGCCTCCCGCATGGAGCGGAGCATCTCGTCTGAGAGCCGGGTCAGCGTGCCGAAATCGTCCACAATGATGTGGATCTCCACGCCGTGGGCCGCCCGGTCCTTCAAAACGGCGAAGATCTCATCCCAGACGCTGCCCTCCGCCAGGATGTAATACTCCATGAAGATATAGACCTCCGCCTGCCGGAGATGCTCGATCAGATCCCGGAAAAACGCCTCCCCATCGCCGAAGTAGGCAGCGTCCGTGTTGCGGTAGAGCCAGAAGGACCGCTTTTGCAGATACGCCGCCAGCCGCCCCCAGGCGGGGCTCCGGCGGTTCAGCGCCGCCTGGTTCATGTCACTGAGCATCCGCTGGCTCTCCCGCGTAGGGATCGGCTGCGTGGGCTTCAAGCTCAGTTGCTTTGCCTGGTGCGTTCCGCCCCAGATGCAGAAAAGCAGCACGCCGGACACCGGCAGCGCCAGCAGCAAGCACATCCAGCTCAGCTTATAGGACGGGCTGCCGCTGCGTAGATAGACCCGCACGGCCACCACCGCGCCGATGAACTCCAGCGCACCGTAGACAAAGCTGGCCCGCTCCTCCAGAAAATGGACCAGCAGCAGCGTCACCAAGATCTGGGCCAGCACCGTCAGGGCGCAAAGCAGCAGACTGGTGGCGGCGGAGACCCGCCGCTCGGTACGTTCCTGGTACCGGGAGTTTTTTCTGCTCATACCATCGCCTCCCCGATCATTTTATAATTTGTTATATTATAGCAGACTTTTGTCCGTTCTTCAACTCCATCGGCGCAAAGGACACGCAAAAAGCCCCTCTGCCGGCAAAAAAAGTGCGGGAGAGGCCCTCCTCTCCCGCACTTTTTTCCTGTTTTAGCGCAAGCCCTTGTGCAGCAACTCCCGCTTGATGTCCCAGAGCGCCTGGCTCAGGTCCACATAGTAGTTGTGGGGATTTTCAAATCGCTTGACCTCGTCCCACAGGGTCTCCACCTGCTCCCGGCAATACCGCTGGATCTCGCTGAGGGCCAGACGGCGGTAAACCAGTCTGCCGCCCTCAAAGATCTTCTCCTGCAGGGGCTTGATGGTGTAATTCGTATAGGTCCGCCGCTTCCAGGTGGCCTCCGGGTCAAAGAGTTCCAAAGGCTGGGACTCGTCCACCGTCTCGTTCCACAGGGTGATATAGTCCGCCTCCGCCTTGCCGGTGGCCTTATCGTACACGCGGTAGACCTTTTTGAAGTGGGGATTGGTGATCTTGCCCACGTTCTCACTGATCTTGATCTTGGGGATGATAGCGCCCTCCGCCGTCTCCACGGCGGCCAGCTTGTATACGCCGCCGAACACCGGGTCACTCTTGGAGGTGATCAGCCGCTCGCCTACGCCGAAGAGGTCGATTTTGGCCCCCTGGCGGAGGATGTCCTGAATGATGTACTCATCCAGGGAGTTGGACGCGGAGATGCTACACTCTGTCCAGCCCGCCTCGTCCAGCATCCGCCGGGCCTCCCGTGAGAGGTAGGCGATGTCGCCGGAATCCAGGCGGATGCCGCACTTGGTGATGCCCTTGGGCTTCAGGACCTCGTTAAAAGCCCGGATGGCGTTGGGAACACCGGATTTCAGAGTATTAAAGGTATCCACCAGCAGCGTTGCGTTGGTGGGGAACACCTCACAATAGGTCTTGAAGGCCTCATACTCCGAGTCGAACATCTGGACCCAGGCGTGGGCCATGGTGCCCCCGGCGGGCACGCCGTAGAGCTGGTCGGAGATAGCGCAGGCCGTGCCCTTGCAGCCGCCGATGTAGGCGGCCCGGGCGCCGGAGATAGCGGCGTCCGTTCCCTGGGCCCGGCGGGAGCCGAATTCCAGCACGGTCCGGCCCTGAGCGGCCCGGACGATGCGGTTGGCCTTGGTGGCCACAAGGCTCTGGTGGTTGAAGATCAGCAGCAGATAGGTCTCCACAAGCTGGGCCTGAATGGCGGGGGCCCGGACGGTGATCACCGGCTCATGGGGGAAGATGGGCGTTCCCTCAGGAATGGCCCAGATGTCGCCGGTGAAGCGGAAATCCCGGAGATAGGCCAAAAAGCCATCGGAAAACAGCTTGCGTTCCCGCAGATAGGCAATGTCCTCCTCACTGAAGTGGAGGTTTTCGATATAGTCGATGATCCGGTCCAAACCGGCGCAGATGGCGTAACCACCATGGTCCGGCACATCCCGAAAAAATACGTCAAAATAGGTCACGCGGTCCTGAAGTCCCGCCTCAAAATAGCCGTTTCCCATGGTCAGCTCGTAAAAATCGCAGAGCATGGTCATATTCAGCTGATCGTTCACATCCATGTCTTTCTCCCTTTCCTGGGCAGTTTTGTAGCACTCTGTATTATAGCCGTCCCAGGGCGCAAATGCAATCATTTGCGACGCAAAAGCAGCACAAATATTTTTTCGCGCCATCCCCGCTCACCTGCCTTCTCTCTTTTCCGGCAAAATAAACATTGACAAGCCGCCCGCCCTCCCCTATCATATTTCCGGCGGCATTTTGCCGCGCGGCACGACAAACCATCTCGAAAGGACGCGGAATATGGAAGTCATTTTGGGTATCGATATCGGCGGCTCCACCACCAAGATCGTGGGCCTGAGAGGGGACGGCAGCGTGATCTCCATGCTCCGGGTCCGGGCGGAGGATCAGCTCACCAGCCTCTATGGGGCGCTGGGCAACTATCTCAAAAGCAACGCCCTGGCGCTGACAGACGTGCGCCGGGTGGTCCTCACCGGCGTGGGGGCCAGCTATGTGGACGGGGACGTGTTCGGTCTGCCCACCTGCCGGGTGGATGAGTTCCAGGCCAGCGGCACCGGCGCGCTGGCGCTGTCCCATCAGCCCTCCGGCGTGGTGGTCACCATGGGCACCGGCACCGCCTTTTTGTGGGCGGAAGCCGGAAAGACGGTCCGCCATCTTTGCGGCAGCGGTATCGGCGGCGGCACCCTGGGCGGACTGTGTCACAAGCTGGTGGGCATGGAGCGCTTTGGCCAGATCAAAAAGCTGGCCGCTCAGGGGGATCTGGACCATGTGGATCTGACTATCAAGGACATCGCCCGGGTGAGCGCCTCCACCCTGGACCCGGATATGACCGCCGCCAACTTCGGCGACCTCTCCGAGGACGCCACCCCTGCCGACCTGGCCGCCGGGGCGGTGAACCTTGTTCTGCAGGCCATCGGCACCATGACGGTGCTGGCCTGTCAGGCCTGTGACAGCCGCACGGTGATCCTCACCGGGTCCATGACCACACTGGATCAGGCCGCCCCCAACTTCCAGACCTTTGAAAAGCTCTACGGCATCCATTACATCATCCCGGAAAACGCCACCTTTGCCACCGCCATCGGCGCCGGGCTTTGCAGCCTGCAAAAAAAGGCGATGAAGTGAACATAAAAAAGCACCCCCGGACAAGTGTCCGGGGGTGCTTTTTTCTTACTCCTCGTCCTCAGGCTCTTCTTCCAGAGAGCTCAGGTCGAACTCCAGCTTCTCGCCGCAGTTGGGGCAGATGACCTCGCCGTCCTCCAGCACGGACTCATCGAAATAGATGGTCTCCTCGCAGGTGGGGCAGGTGGTGGCGTAGCAGTCCTCGTCCTCGTCGGCGTCGTCCTCATAGTACTCGTCGTCGAACTCGTCCTCGTCCTCTTCGCCGTAGAGGACATCCTCCACGTCTTCCAGATCCTCGCTGACAACGTCCAGGCCGTCTTCCAGCTCAGTCTGGGAATCCCACAGGTCCTCCAGTTCCAGAGCGATGTCCTCCAGAATGTCGGCCATGGCGGCAAAGATCTTGCCTTCGTTGCTCTCGGTGTCCAGCTTCATGCCTTCCATCAGGCCCTTCAGGTAAGCTACCTTCTCAGTGATCTCCATGGTAATGGCTCCTTTCAAAACATTATTTTGGAAACAAAGGGGGGATTGAATAATCCCCCCTTTACTTTTTTTACTCTTTCACGCGGCCCAGATACTCGCCGGTACGGGTATCGACCTGGATCTTCTCGCCCTCGTTGATGAACAGGGGCACCTTGATCACAGCGCCGGTCTCCAGGGTGGCGGGCTTGGTGACGTTGGTGGCGGTATCGCCCTTCACGCCGGGCTCGGTGGCGGTGACCACCAGGTCCACAAAGTTGGGAACTTCCACGGTGAACACGCTGCCCTTATAGCTGACCAGCTTGCACATGGTGTTCTCCTTGACGAACTTGAAAGCCTCGCCCAGAACGTCCTTGTTCAGCGGGGTCATGTCGTAGGTCTCGGGGTCCATGAAGTAGTACAGATCGCCGTCGTTGTAGCTGTACTCGCCGTCCTTGCGCTCCACGACCGCCTGCTCAAACTTGGCGGTGGGGTTGAAGGACTCTTCACGGATGGCACCGGTCATCACGTTCTTGTACTTGGTGCGCACGAAGGCAGCGCCCTTGCCGGGCT
>CAZFJB010000121.1:0-4609 GCA_964519775.1 uncultured Oscillibacter sp. | reverse complement strand
CCTTTTCCATGCCAACGGACACGCCGTCCTTGGCGGAGGCCACGATAATGGCGGCGTCGGCGGCACGGAGGGCCTCCATCACCTCGCCGGAAAAGTCGAACGCGCCCGGCGTATCCAGCACATTGATGCGGCAGCCCTTATAGTCCACAGGCGCCACGGCGGCGGACAGAGAGATCTGGCGCTTGACCTCTTCGGCATCATAGTCACAGACGGTGTTTCCGTCCGCGGTCCTGCCCATGCGCTCGATGGCGCCGGTCATAAACAGAATACTCTCTGCCAGAGAGGTCTTGCCGCTGCCGCTGTGTCCCAGCAGGCATACATTGCGAATGTTCTGTACTGAATAGCTCATGATCGTTCCACTCCTTATATTGATGCTGTTGACAACGCCCGGGGGCGGTAAAAAAGCGTCAACGAATTGAGGCCTTTCTCAGACCTAATATAGAAATTATATCGCTTTTAGGCAACCAATACAATAAAAATTTTGGAATAACTTACATTTTGGATAAGTAGGCAAAAAGGCGGCTGTTTTTTTGTCGCTTCCCGCAAAAATGGAATTTCCAAAAAGCGGGCCATTTGGAAAGAATGGAAGAAAGAAAGCGCCGGGAGAGCGTGAAAACCACGTTCTTCCGGCACTTTCCCGTGTCAAATATCAATAGCGGGCCGTCCAGTCGCTGACCAGCAGGACCGGCAGGGTCCACAGCAGCAGAAAAACCGTCAGGGACAGCGGTGTCAGCAGATCGAACTTCTCCAGAGAGCTCAGATACGCCGTCAGCAGCACGCCCACGGCGCTGCCCGTTAAAGAGAGCCAGGTGTTCCGGCGCACCGCCGTGCGCAGACGGCGGCTGCCCGCCACCGCCTCGGCATAGGGCAGCAGCCCCTCCCGCAGCAGCAGCGCCCGGGGCAGTCCCCGGTCCTCCTCCGCTTCGCTGAGGGCGATGCGGTCCGTCAGGCTGGGGTAGTCCACCTTCAGGCTCTTGTAGAATTTTCGCTTCAGCAGCGCCGGGGTGATGTTGGGGTCCCGCACCGCCAAAATAGGGGTGATATGGCTGTGGCGCAGCATCCGCAGCGCGTAGTCCACATTTTCCGCCGCCTCGTACTTCACGGCGAACACAGCCGCGATCTGCCGGTCAATGGCCAGGAAGATGCCGGTCTTCAGGTTGATGCCGCTGGGCAGACGCACATCCTGCTTGCGCAGGAAGGAGGCGGTTCCGATCAGCACGGACTCCCCCCGGATGGTGCAGCCCCAGCCTCCCTGCTCGTAAAAGCTCAGGTCCGAGGCGGTCTCCTCCGGGGCGTTCTCCCCCACGGCCAGCCCTTCAAACAACCGGGCCAGGCCGCTTCCGGCGGCCTTGGCCGCCGCCGCGGCATAGGCCGCCGCTTTGCCCAGTTCCTCGCCGTAGACCTTCACGCCGTTGAGGCGAACAGTCCCCGGGGGGAAGAGGTCCGTATCCGTCAGGATCAGACTGCGGCGCTTGCCCACCCGGGCCGCGCCATCCCACCCCGCCAGGGCGCAGCCGCTTTTCTGTTGCCGCCGGGTCAGGCGGGACCAGGGCAGTCCCCAGCACAGGGGCAGCGCGTAGGTGGCCCCCGCCGTCAAAAGGGCGGACCAATTCCGCAAAAAGAGGATGCCCTGCCCCCGGCCCAGGGTCGTCAGCCCCGCGAACACAAGGGTCGCCATAAAGATCAGGGGCAAAAACGCCGTTTGCAGCAGCGAGGCGTAATGATCCCGGCTGGCGGTGGTGTAAAATCCCCGGATGCTGCCCCGCTGCTTGCAGGCCCCCCGGCCCGTCTCCGTTACCAGATAGGGCGGGTGTTCATCCAAAGAGGCCAGGCGGAAGCTGTCATAGCTGCCCCGGCTCTCCCGGCTCAGGCCCCACTGGGCAAAGCACAGCGCCAGACCGGCCACGGAGGCGTAAGGCGTCACCGTGCCCCGGTCCGGGGAGAAGATCCACAGGGCGCAGTCTCCGGCAGCGCTGAGGGCCGCCAAAGACACCAGCAATGAGCTGACGCAGCGGCCCCGGGTCAGGCGGCGCACGCCGTGGATCGGCACCTGAAAGCACAGCACCAAATCGATCAAAAGGCAGGTGAGCATCACCACGCCCTGGATCTGGGCATCCCCCGTCCAATAGGGGATCACCAGCCCGTACCGCTCCGCCGCCATAGCCGCCAGCGGCACCAGCGCCGTCAAAAACGCCGGAAGCAAGGTCCGGCTACGACTGCGGCAGGCATCCAGATGCTCCGCCGTGATCTCGCTGAGTTCCGGCTCCTCGCCGATGCGCTCCGCCTCTGTAAGGGGGCGGGGCGGGGGCGGCGGCTCCGTCGGATCGTAAAACTGCTCCGTCTCCTCCAGCCGCCGCTTTCTGGAAAACAGGCCCCGCCGCTGTTTCAGCAGCGGCTCCCGCTCCTCCATCACAGCGCCGACGGTGGTGCCCACCAATTCCTCCAGGCTCAGAAAGTGGGTGGCCTCCGGTGTGTCCTCCACCGGAGCCTCCGGCGCGTCCTCTTCTGCCGGGGCGACCGCTTCCGCTTCCTCCCGCTCCTGCCGCCCGCCCCAAAGGGCGGCGGCCCGCCTGGCAGCGGACAGCTTGGGTTCCACCGTCTGCGGCACTTCTGCCGGCGGTGTCTTTTTCGCCTCCGCCGGAGAAACCGCTTGCTCCACCTCGTCCAGGATCTTCTGCTGTCGGCTGGAGCCGTACTCCGCCAGAATCTCCTCTAAGGTATAATCGTCTTCCGCCGGGGACGTGCCCCATCCGGCTGTGCCATATTCTTTTTTCTCATCATTTTTTGACACAGGATCTCTCCAAAATTCTTATCCCATCCGCTGACGCACAGCCTCGTAGAGCAAGATCGCCGCGGAGGCGCTGGCATTCAGAGAATTCAAATCGCCCTTCATGGGGATGCTCACCAAAAAGTCGCAGTTTTCGGCAGCCAGACGGGTCATGCCGTCTCCCTCGCTGCCGATGACGATCACGGCAGGCCCCTTCAGATCCGCCTGATAGAGGCCGGTGGTGCCGTCCGCCGCCGTGCCGAAGACCCAGAGGCCCTGCTTTTTCAGGTCCTTCAACAACGCGGGGATGTTGGGCACCCGGGCCACCTTCATGTGGGACACCGCGCCGGCGGATGTCTTGGCCACCACGCTGGTCAATCCCGCGCTGCGGCGCTTGGGGATGATGACGCCGTGGGCGCCGGCACAGTAAGCCGTCCGGATGATGGCGCCCAGATTGTGGGGATCGGAGATCTCGTCACACACCACGATCAGGGGCTTCTCTCCCTTCTCCGCCGCCTCCGCCAGAATGTCTTCCACCGTGGCGTATTCCCGCACCGCCGTCAGGGCGATGACACCCTGATGGGCGCGGGTGCGGCTCATGAAGTCCAGCTTCCGCCGGTCCGCCTCCACCACCACGGCTCCCGCCGCCCGGGCCTTGGAGGCGATGTGGCCCAGGGTCTTGTCTGTCTCACCCTTCTGGATGAAAATTTTGTCAATGACCGTGCCGGTCCGCAGCGCCTCGATCACGGCGTTGCGGCCCTCGATCATGCCGTCCGCTTCCGCGGTGAGCTGGTCTTTCTTTTCGTCTAACATATATGCTCCTTTTATGATACAGGGGTTTTGTCAAAATCTGTAGTCTCTCACTTTTACAGTATAGCACATAATCGGGGCACAATAAAGATGAATTTCAAAAAAGCCCGCGGATGCAGCGAAGTTTCCCTCCCGGCCCTGTTTGAGAGGTAAATTTACAGAAACTTCATCAAATATCCACGGCTTATTCTTGTGATTTCAGTGCCGGTGTGCTATACTTTCACTCAATTGGATATACCCTGAAAGGAGTTCCCTATGGATCAGAACAATAAAAACAACAAGAATCGCCGGGGCGACAACCGCAACCTTCTGGGTGCGGCAAAGCTGCTGGCCTGGGCCCTGGTCCTGACGCTGGTGTTTTATTACGCCAACAGTTACATGGGCGCGGCGGGACGGCAGGCCTCCAACATCAACATCGACTACAGCGACTTTGTAGCCATGTCGGATGCCCATATGGTGGAGGAGGTCGCCATCGACTCTTCGGAGGACCTGCTCTACATCACACCCAAGACCGGCTATACCTACACCGATGAGGACGGCACGGTCTATACCCGGGTCACGGATGAGGACGGCGAGCCGGTCTATGCCGTTTCAAACAAGGACGGTCAGGTGGTCCGCACCGTCTCGCTGCACCTCTTCACCGTGCAGATGGAGAGCTATGACGCCCTGGTGGCCCGGATGGCGGAGGCCGGCGTGCCGGACTTCAACGTCACCTATGTGCCCCAGATGAGCCCCGTGCTGCTCTTTGCCATCAACTTCATCTTGCCCTTCCTGTTCATCACGCTGATGTTCTCCCTGATCATGAGGATCATGAACAAAAAGGGTATGGGCGGCATGGGCGGTATCGGCGGCGTGGGCAAGGCCAACGCCAAGGTCTACATGGAAAAGCAGACCGGCGTCACCTTTGCCGATGTGGCCGGCCAGGACGAGGCCAAGGAGTCCCTGACGGAGATCATCGACTTCCTCCACAACCCCAAAAAATACACGGAGATCGGCGCCAAGCTGCCCAAGGGCGCGCTGCTGGTAGGCCCT
>CAZFJB010000120.1:0-4622 GCA_964519775.1 uncultured Oscillibacter sp. | reverse complement strand
TCCATGGAGTATTCCTCGGGGATGGGGTTGGTCACCAGCATACCGCCGCCCAGGCCCATGTCCTGCTTGACGAAGAAGGCCTTGGCCAGATCCTCGGGGGTGTCGATGCGGTAGTCCACGCCGAAGCCGGACTTGCGGGTGTAGAAGGCGGGCAGCTCCTCGGTGCCGTAGCCGATGACGGGCACACCGTGGGTCTCCAGATACTCCAGGGTCAGGCCCAGATCCAGAATGGACTTGGCGCCGGCGCAGACCACCATCACGGGGGTGCGGGCCAGCTCCTCCAGGTCAGCGGAGATGTCCATAGTGGTCTCAGCGCCCCGGTGAACACCGCCGATGCCGCCGGTGGCAAAGACCTTGATGCCGGCCATGTGGGCGATGATCATGGTGGTGGTGACGGTGGTGGCGCCGTCCTTGCCCTGGGCCACCAGCACAGGCAGATCCCGGCGGCTGGCCTTGGCCACGCCGGAGCCGGTCTTGCCCAGATAATCGATCTCCTCGGGGGAGAGGCCGGCCTTCAGCCGCCCGCCGATGACGGCGATGGTGGCGGGCACGGCGCCGTTTTCACGGATGATCTTCTCCACGTTCAGAGCCGTTTCCACGTTCTGGGGATAGGGCATACCGTGGGAGATGATGGTGGATTCCAGCGCCACTACGGGCTTTCCGGCGTCCAGCGCCTCCTTCACTTCCGGGGCGATGTCAAGATAGCGATTCATTTGGTACCTCCAAAAAGTTCTTTCACATATAATCCATGCGTTTCCGCAGGGCTAACAGATCATTGGCGGCCGATCTCAGCCAAGCTTCCGGGCGATGGCCTCCGGACTCATGGCGGGGCTGATGGTCTCCGTCGTTTCCATGGCGATGGAGGAGGCGGCCAGCCCCTCCCGGGCGGCATCCTCCAGTGAGCGGCCCAGCAAAAAGGCCCGGACCACGGCTGCCATCATGGAGTCGCCGGCGCCGGTGGTGTTGACGATCTCCGTGGGGATCACCGAGAGGTGGACCATGCGGCCCGGCTCTGCCGCCAGCACGCCGTCCGCTCCCAGGGACAGGAAAAGCTGCCGCAGACCTGTGCGCAGCAGGGCCTCTGCCGCCTGACGCAGGCTGTCCTCATCGGTGATGGTGATGCCGGTGAGCATCTCCGCCTCCAGCCGGTTGGGCTTGAGGGTGTGGAGCTTGCCCAGCACGTTTTTCAGCTTGCCGCACTTGGCCTCAGACACCGGGTCGGCAAAGAGGGGCGCGGTACAGTGCTCCGCCAGATACTCGATGCTCTCCTGGGGCACGTTGGCGTCCAGCACCACGGCGGCGCTGCCGTTGATGGTCTCCATCCGCTCCGACAGCATGGCGGGGGTCAGATGGCGGTAGATCCCCATGTCGCTGAGGGCCATGACCATGTCCCCCTGTCCGTCCGTCAGGAACAGATAGGTGGAGGTGCGGCTGCCGGGAATGGTGGGGGAGAGAGAATCGTCAATGCCCAGCGCCCGGCAGGATTCCCGGACACGGCGGGCATTGTCGTCGCTGCCGTAGGCGGTCAGCAGCCGGGTCTCCACCCCCAAAAGGGCCAGATTATGGGCGATGTTGCGGCCAACGCCGCCCAGACTGCTGCGGACCACGCCGGGATTGGAGTCCCGCATCCGGGCGGGGCCGTCCGGCCAGCCGCCGATATCGATATTCACACCGCCGATGACGGTCACATAAGCCATGGGGGGAGCCCTCCTCAGTTTTCTCACCATAGTGTATCGCATCCGGGGACAAAGGTCAACCAAAAAGCCATGAACGATTTGAAAATTTAAAAGGCGGAACATGGGAACAAAATCCAGTGTCCCGCCGTCCAAAAGGTATCTGAAAGAAGGAGGCGGAGCCATGATGAGAGGAACACGGCTATTGGCGGCGCTGCTGTGCCTTTGTCTGCTGGCGGGGTGCAAGGTGCCGGAGCGTGCCGGGGAGGATTATGCCGACGAGCCCTCCGGCGTGGAGGCCCCCGGCGGCACGGCGGGGACAACGCCCGTGGGCGTGACCTTCCGGGTGATCCGGGAGCGGGACGGCAGACTGCTGCTGGCAAAGGACGAGGGGGAACGGTGGGATGTATTCACCATGTCTCTGAAGGACAAGCCCCTGACTCTGAACGGCAAGCCCTTCGATCTGAGTAGACCGGGGGCGTATCAGGATCTGCCGGGGTGGCATCTGAAGGGGGCGCTGGTGGAGATCGCCTACGGCTCGGTACAGGAGACCTACCCCGCCCGACTGGGAGAGGTGACGGCGGTGAACGTTCTGACGGCGGGCTTTGACGACCGCTGCGCCCTGTACCGCAAGGTGCTGGACGATCTGTGGGACACGGACCCGGGGCTGAATGGGGAGATCACCACTGTGTCCATCGACCTGTCTCAAACCGGATTGACGCCGGGAGAGCGGGAGGCGGTGGCCATGACCTTCAGCTGGGACCACGCCATCCCGGACTATCTGACCTTCAGTTATGAAGAACTGAAGGAGGAGGGCTATCTGGACTGCGCTGACGGCAACTGCGATGGGATCCCCCACTGGGAGGACGGCGTGCTGCTGACCATCACGGAAAAGGAGAGTGATGCGGTGTACAACACCACGACATCCGGGTTTCCCGCGGAGGTGCTGACCTTCGACGCGGAAAAGTGGCGCTCGGCCCTGGGGGCGTACATTTTCGCTGACTGTACCGCCATGCGGGATGGGGACGGCCACTGGGACGGCTACACCGTGGGCGCGGAGGCCATTGCTTAAAGCTGACAGCGGAGGCGCGGCGCGCCTCCGCTTTGTTTTGCCCGTACCGCGCTGACAAAGATGAACAGGGTGTAAAATCTCCTGAAATTCCAAAGAAGGGCTACCAAAATGGAGGAAGATGTGGTAAGGTATATTTGATATATTATGCGCGCGGAGCGCGGGACGAAGGGAGGCCGAGCCATGAGAAAGACCATCATGCGGGCTGCGCTGGCGGCACTGCTGCTGGGCATGGCTCTGTGTCTTTGCGGCTGCTCCGTGAGCCATCTGTCCCTGGACCCGGAAAAACTCTACGCTCTGCCGGAACTGCCGGAGCGCTATACGGAACTGAACCGGCAGATCAGCGCCATTCTGGAGGACGGCGCGGAGTACGCCGCCCCGGTGTCCGGCAGCAATATCCAGCCGGTGCAGATGGCCGACCTGGACGGGGATGGCCGGGAGGAGGCCCTGGCCTTTTTCCGCCGGAGCGATGGGGACAAGCCTTTGAAGATCTGCGTGTTCACCGCCGAGGGAGACGGCTACCGCCAGACGGCGGAGATCGCCGGCAGCGGCCTTGCCATCTACAGCGTGGCCTACAGCGATATGAACGGTGACGGGAAAATGGAGATCATCGTGGGCTGGCGGGTCAGCATGGAGCTGCAGGCGCTGAGCGTTTACGCCCTGGGGCCTGACGGCGCCCGGGAGATGATCCGGACCAATTATGTGAAATACGCCCTGGCGGATCTCAACGGTGACGGGATGCGGGAGCTGACGGTCCTCCGGGCGGATCAGGACGGCCTGGGCGCGGCGGACTGCTATCTTTGGAAAAACGGCACACTGGCCCTGGAGTCCGGCGCGCGGCTGTCTATGACCATGGGCGAGCTGAGCCAGCAGGGCAAGGTGACGGTGGGGACCCTCCGCTCCGGCGAGCCGGCGCTGTTCGTCACCGGCGTGGCGGACGGGGCCAGAGCCATCACCGATGTGCTGACCCTGCGGAGCGGGGAGGTGACCAATCTGGTCCTCTCGGCCATCACCGGCGTGTCGAAAGAGACGTCTGTATTCCTCTCCCTCTATCCCGCAGACATCAATAACGATGGCGTGACGGAAGTGCCCCGGGTGGTGACGGTATACGATGAATGGGAAGGCGCGGACATTTTCCAGTGGGTGGATTGGATCGGCTTTGACGCGGCGGGCGCGGCGGCAAACGTGATGTCCACCTACCACGCCATGGAGGATGGCTGGTATCTCCGGCTGCCGGAGGGCTGGACGGAGGAGATCCGCACGGCCCGCACCGTGGGAGAGGACGAGGCGTCCGTTATGTTCTATTTGTTCAACGACAGGGACCTGAGCTGTGAGCCGGTGCTGCGGATCACGGCCCTCAGCGGTTCCAACCGGGAGCGGCAGGCGGTGCGGACGGGCCGGTTCCTTCTGGGCCGGAGCAACGGCGCCATCTATGTGGGCGAGCTGCTGGAGACCAACGGCACCTGGCGGTACGGCGTGACAGAGGATGAGATCCGGGGCGCGTTCAGCCTCATCGCCAAGGAGTGGACCGCCGGAGATAACTAAGGAGCGGGAGAGTGCGCTATGAAAAAGATTTTGGTTTTAGAGGATGAGGCCAGCATCCGCAGCTTTATCGTGATCAATCTCCGTCGGGCGGGGTACGACGTGATCGAGGCGGAGACCGGAGAAGAGGCGCTGGAGCGGCTGCGCTCCAACCCGGATACCAAGGTGGCGCTGCTGGACATCATGCTGCCGGGGATCGACGGGTTTGAAGTCTGCCGCCGCATCCGGGCCACCAATACGAAGATCGGCATCATCATGCTGACGGCCCGCTCTCAGGAGATGGACAAGGTGACAGGACTGATGACCGGCGCTGATGACTATGTGACCAAGCCCTTCTC
>CAZFJB010000119.1:0-4637 GCA_964519775.1 uncultured Oscillibacter sp. | reverse complement strand
GGTCTGACCATGCTGAAGGACGGCGAGGGAGACGCCTTCATCTCCGCCGGCTCCACCGGCGCGCTGCTGGCGGGGGCCACGCTGCTGGTCAAGCGCATCCGGGGCATCCGGCGGGCAGCTATGGGACCTGTGATCCCCACTGCTGCCGGAAAGGCCCTGCTGTGCGACTGCGGCGCCAACGCCGACTGTACGGCGGAGTATCTGCTGCAATTCGCCTATCTGGGCAGCTTTTACGCCAAGCGGCTCATGGGGGTGGAGGACCCCCGGGTGGGTCTGCTGAACATCGGCGCGGAGCCCTCCAAGGGGGATGCCCTGCGGCATGAGGCATACGCGTTGCTGGAGGAGGCGGGGAAGGCCGGCCGGCTGAACTTTATCGGCAATATTGAGGCCAACACGGCTCTGCTGGGCGGGGCGGACGTCATTGTGGCGGACGGCTACTCCGGCAACATCTTCCTCAAGACCATTGAGGGCACGGCCAAGCTGCTGCTGAGCGAGATGAAGAAAGCCTTCCTTTCCAGCACCAAGAGCAAGCTGGGGGCGCTGCTGGTGAAGGACAGCCTGGGGGACGTGAAGAAACTGCTGGACTCCGGCGAGATCGGCGGCACGCCCTTTTTGGGCATTTCCAAGCCGGTGCTGAAGGCCCACGGCTCCGCCGACGCCCGGGCTATCCGCAACGCTGTGTTCCGGGCTGTGGAGTTTGCGGAAAGCGGCATCATCACCGATGTGGAGGCGCATATCGACGAGATGAAGGTAGATCGGCAGGCTGGGGAAACGGCGCGATAAAAATTTAACATATTTTGCCCGCCAAATCGGAAAAGCCCCTTGACAAGGACTATAGGATTGCCGTATGATGATTTCTGCTGAACGCAGAATGATGCATAGGAGTGAAATGTAATATGTCAGTTGAAGAGATCTTTCAGACCATGCGGGACCTGGTGGCCGAGCAGTTTGCCCTGGAGCCCTCTGAGGTGACCATGGACACCTCTTTTGAAGAGGATCTGGGCGCCGACTCTGTGGACCTGGTGGAGCTGGTCATGGCCATGGAAGAGGAATTTGATATGGGCGAGGCCGACGAGGAAGACGAGCTGGCCGGCCTGAAGACGGTAGGCGACGCGGTGAATTTCGTCGCTTCCAAGCTGAAATAAAACCGCAGGGAAGCCCCGCTCAAGCAGCGGGGCTTTCTTGTAACTGAGGTGATGAGGGATGCGGGAACTGGAGAAAAAACTGAATTACACCTTCCGGGACCAGCGGCTGCTGCGGGAGGCGCTGAACCACAGCTCCTATGCCAATGAGCATCGGACCCAGGGGCTGGGGAGCAATGAGCGGCTGGAGTTTTTGGGCGACAGCGTGCTGGGCTTTGTGACGGCGGAGTATCTTTTCGCCAAGCACCCGGACCTGCCGGAGGGGGATCTGACCCGCATCCGGGCGGCACTGGTGTGTGAGCAGAGCCTGTACGAGGTGGCCCAGAAGCTGGAGCTGGGCAGCTATCTGAAGCTGGGCCGGGGCGAGGAAGCCGGCGGCGGCCGCCGCAGGCCCTCCATCCTGGCGGACGCTACAGAGGCGGTGTTCGCCGCCGTGTATCTGGATGGCGGCATCGGTCAGGCATCTGCCCTGATCCACCGGGTGCTGCTGGACGTGGAGCGGGAAGAAGTGGTGGAGGAACGCCGCCGGGACTATAAGACTCTTTTGCAGGAGCGGGTCCAGCGGCAGGCAGGCCAGGAGCTGAGCTACTGCATGGTGCGGGAGGAAGGCCCTGACCACGCCAAGACCTTCGTCACCGAGGTGCGGCTCAACGGCGCGGCCATCGGCCAGGGCAGCGGCCACAGCAAAAAGGAATCCGAGCAGATGGCCGCCAAGGCCGCGCTGGAATCCATGAGCGAACAGTAAAACGATCAAAACAGCCATCCGAAGCGAAAACTTCGGATGGCTGTTTTTTGACGCTCATACAGGGAACGGCCGGTGTGTCAGTTGATTCCGGGCGGAGGAATGAGAGATATTATGTCAACTCACCACTACCCAGGGCCTCACCCACCAGGGCCATCTGCTCCGCCGTGGGAGGCGTTTCCTTCCAATCGCTGAAAGTGATGTTGATAAAGCGGCGCTCATAACGGAGAAGATAGGTGTAATGCGACTGGCCGCCGTTATAATACTGCCAGGCCTCCAGCGCTCCCCAAGGGGCGGTGTCGGTAATTTCCCAGGTGTCCGGTGCTTCCCCCGGAAGGCCATATTTCTCGTTCCGCTCCGCCAGTTCCGTGAAGAAGCTCTCCCGCACGGCGTTTTCCAGAGATTGAACGCCCACCTCCCAGACGGTATAGGAGAGCTGCGGCTTGTCTGTGTTGCTGTAATAGGGGGTGCGCTGGCGGGCAGTGTACTCCGTCAGCAGCGGCGTGCCGGAGATGTCCAGATAGCGGGAGTACTCCGGGTCCGGCTCTGCGCCCAGCAGGTCCTCTATCGTCAGGGGCAGATCGTCCCGATAAAAGTCGTAAGTATAGGTGTGATTGCCCCAGGTGTAGGTGATGGTTTCGGCGTTGGCGTGGCCCTGGAACCGCTGATAGCTGCCGCTGTTCAAGGTCAGCTTCGCCATGCCGGTTATCAAGACGATGCCCACCACAATGCCGATGACACAGGAGAGCACCCGGTTGGTCGTGGGAGAAATGCCTTTCTTTTTCATGAGCCATTGGCAGCCCCGGACAGAGCCCACCAGCGCGGTGGCGTAGACCACGCCGAAGAGCAGGAAGGACCATGCGGAGGAACCTTGCCCGGAGACACCCAAGAGCATACTGAGCATCAGCAGAAGATAGATGCCGCACACTGCCAACAAAACGAGCGGCCGCCACCTGCGGCTCTTGGGGGACAGCAGAATCCCTTCTTCCCGGGCGGCAGCTCTGGCCTTGCGGTGCCAGAGGAGGTAGTCCAGCAGCTCCCAGCCGCAGTGGATGCCCAACGCGCTCCAGATCAGGATGTTGGCAAGGCTGAAGGGATTGGTGAGAAAATCCCGGAGATCGCCCATGCGGCTACCTTGCAGCATGACCTGAAGCAGGGCGCAGACCATTAAGACCAGATGGGGGATCAGCAGGGTCTTTTTCATGCTGGCGTGGATGTTCTCCACCTGCACCACCGGGTCTGTCTCAATGGGGATGGCGTCAGGGTCCGGGTTGCGGAAGATCTGCAACTGGGCCCGGTTGGCCGCCAACTGCCAGCCGGTGGCCTGACACATGGACCAGAAGTCCTGCTGCTCCTGAGAAGGGCCGGCGTCCAGATCGGAGGCCTTGGCGAAATACACCACGGCGTACCGCATATCTGACGGCTCACAGCGGCGGTAGTGCCAGAAGGTGCCGCCGATCTTTTCAAGCTGCCAGCCCTGCCGTGCCCGGGTCTCCAAATGGTGGGCGATGCCCGTGAAATCGTACAAGGAATAGAGGCAAATCTCCCGCTTGTGCTGTTTCATCCTTCGATCTCTCCTCTCCGTCCCATGTAGTTTCGGTAATCCTCTGATAGTATTTGCAGCCGGCTGTATTCCTCCGCCAGAGCTTGCTCCCCAGCGGGGGTGATGAGGTAGCTGCGCTTGCGGCCCTCGATCTTGGTTTCCACGATCCAGCCGGCAGCCTGGAAGCTCTCCAGCAGGTTATAGAGGGTGCCGGGGCCCACGGCCACCCGCCCCTGGGTCAGATTGGCGATGCGGGCCATCACGTCTGTGCCGCAGCACTCCTCCCGCAGGGCCAGCAGGACATAGAACATCTGCTCTGTCAGAGTCTGAAATTTTTCCCGGGCCATACAGTGTCTCCTTTATCGATATTCGATATTCTTGAATGCAGTATACTATCGAATATCGATATTGTCAAGTGGGACAGAGAAAAAAAGAGCCGGGAAAGGAAAACAATCTGTGAACACCGTTGCGTTTTTGAAAAAGTGAGGCTATACTATGGGTATGTACCGTGCGGAGGCATGGTGGGACCCGGTCCCGGACCGAGGCTGAAAGGAGCGTTTGAAATGGCATTTTTTGAGGAACTGGGCCGCAAGGCCAAGGATGTAGCCGCGGTGGCGGCGGATAAGGCCAAGGACGTGGCGGCAGTGGCCGCTGATAAGAGCCGTGAGGTCACGGAGAAGACCAAGCTTTCCATGGCCATCGCCGGGGAGCAGCGGGAGATCGAGAAGAACTGCCGGCTGATCGGCGAGTGGTTCACCAGCGAGTATGACGGCGAGTTGCCGGAGGGCGTCCGGGAACTGGCGGAGGCCGTGGCGGCCTCCAAGGCCCACATCGCGGAGCTGGAGACCCAGAAGGCGGCGGTGGGCGTCGGAGAGACGGTGGAGAGCGAAGGCACGGTGAAAGAGCCGGAATTGAAGGCCTGCCCGGTGTGCGGCGGCACGTCTGACAGCAAGTTCTGCCCCCAGTGCGGCGCGCCGATGGAATGATCGCGCCCTTCTGTCTGAATACGAAAAAACCATCCGGGAAGCGCCGCTTCCCGGATGGTTTTTGGTTTGTTTACAGGCCCCGCCAGCCCTCAGGCCGCAGCAGGCTCAGATCCTGCTCCGCCTGACGGATCTCGGCGAGCATGGCGGCCTTGTCGGCGTTCAGGGTGCCCCGCAGCGCCAGGTAATTGCTGGCGTGGGTCATGCGGAACACGCTGCCGGGACTG
>CAZFJB010000118.1:0-4683 GCA_964519775.1 uncultured Oscillibacter sp. | reverse complement strand
ATCGCCGCCCTGGTGACGGATACCTACGGCCGCCAGTTCATGGCCTGCGACATTCCCTTTGTCATCAGTGACAGCCGGGGGGATATCCCCTATCTGACCTACCCGGCGGACGGCACCTACGACCCCGACCCCGCCCATTGGAACTTTTGAAAAAGCGCCCCGGAGAAAGTACCGGGGCGCTTTTCTTTACAAACCGGGGGCAGGTCTGCTATACTGTATCCAGATCCATGATCCATAGAAAGGAATGGTATTTACTATGCAGCAGCTTGAAAAGCAATTTCACATTCGCTGTACCGCCGAGGACATTGGCCGGTATTGCATCCTTCCCGGTGACCCCGGCCGGGTGCCTGCCATCGCAGCACTCTTTGACGATGCCCATCAGGTGGCCTATAACCGGGAGTACAATGTCTGGACCGGGTATCTGCTGGGCGAGAAGGTCACCGCCTGCTCCACCGGCATCGGCGGCCCCTCCGCCGCCATTGCCATCGAGGAGCTGCACAAGTGCGGCGCGGACACCTTTATCCGCACCGGTACCTGCGGCGGCATCGATCTGAACGTGCAGTCCGGCGACATCGTGGTGGCCACCGGTGCCATCCGCTTTGAGCATACCAGCCTGGAATACGCCCCCATCGAGTTTCCCGCCGTGGCGGACTGGGAGGTGACCAACTGTCTGGTAGAGGCCACCCGCGCCCTGGGCTATCCCCTCCATGTGGGCGTGGTCCAGTGCAAGGACAGCTTTTACGGCCAGCACGATCCCAGCGCCTCCCCGGTCTATTATGAGCTGAAGGCCAAGTGGGAGAGTTGGAAGCGGCTGGGTGTCAAATCCAGCGAGATGGAGTCCGCCGCTTTGTTCGTGGCGGCCGCCGCTCTGGGCTGCCGGTGCGGAAGCTGCTTCCACACGGTCTGGAATCAGGAGCGGGAAGCCGCCGGCCTGGACCAGAAAATGAACGAGGACACCTCCACCTCCGTCAAGGTGGCGGTGGAAGGCCTCAAACGCCTCATCGAAGCTGACCGAAAGGCAGGGCGGTGATCTTGGGCAGTATTTCTGAGATCCTCAACGCCTCCCTGGGCAATTTCAGCGTCAGCCGTTTTCTCTCCGCCCTGGCAACGCTGCTGGTGTGTCTGCTGGCAGTCAAGCTCATCATGCGGGTGGCAAACCGGCTGACTGCCCGGGTCCGGCACGTCAACGAGCGGCTGGTGAAGCTGTCCCTGACCGCCATCAAAGCTGTTTTGTATATCCTGACGGCTATCATCACCGCCGAGGCTTTGGGCGTCAACACCACCTCCCTGACAGCGCTCTTGTCCGTGCTGACTCTGGGCATCACCCTGGCGGCGGAGGACATTCTGGGCAACGTGGCCGGCGGGCTGGTCATCCTCTCCTCCCACCCCTTCACCCTGGGAGACTTCATCGAGGCGGACGGCACCTCCGGTACCGTGCGGGAGATCACCCTGAACCACACCAAGCTGGAAACGGCGGACGGCCAGATCGCCCTGCTGCCCAATAAGGAGCTGTCCTCCTCCAAGATCATTAACTACTCCTCCCTGGGCCGCCGCCGGGTGGCCCGGAGTATCACCGCGTCCTACGCCGCCTCCACCGAGGCGGTGAAGAGCGCCTGTATGGAGGCGGTAGCGGCTGTCCCCGGCGTGCTGGAGGACCCGGAACCGGTGGTCCGCCTGTCCAGCTATGGCAGCAGTTCCATTGAATACACCGTTTGCTTCTGGACCGCCACAGATGACTACTGGCCCGCCTACCACGCGCTGAATGAGACCCTGCGGGCGTCCTTCATCAAAAATGGCATCCAGATGACCTACGACCACCTCAACGTCCACATTGCGGAGCGCTGAGTTACCAGAAGGAAGGAAACTATGTCTGAGATCACGCTGCGAGTCGCCGCGCCGGAGGACGCGGAGGCCCTGCTGGCTATTTACAGCCACTATGTTCTCCGCACCGCCATCACCTATGAATACGCGGTCCCCTCCCCTGAGGAATTTGCCGGGCGGATCCGGCACACCCTGGAAAAATACCCCTATCTGGTGGTGGAGGCGGACGGCGTTCCTGTTGGCTACGCCTATGCCGCCGCCTTCCATCCCCGGGCCGCCTATGGCTGGACAGCGGAGGGCTCCATCTATCTGGAGCAGGGCTGCCATCGCCGGGGCCTGGGCCGCCGGCTCTACACCGCCCTGGAAGAGGCACTGCGGCGGCAGGGCGTGCAGAACCTCAACGCCTGCGTGGCGGTGCCGGACCCGGAGGATGAATACCTGACCCGCAACAGTCTGGATTTCCATCTGCGCATGGGCTATCGGCTGACCGGTGAGCTGCGCCGGTGCGGCTATAAGTTTGGCCGGTGGTACGGCATGGCCTATCTGGAAAAGGAGCTTGGCGCACACCCCACGCCCCCGCCGCCGGTGCGGCCCTTCCCTGAGATCCGGGCAGGATTTGAAGCCTGGCTGGCCGAAAACGGATCAATCCAGCGATAGAAAGCGGAGCCCAAGTGAATATCGCGCAAACGCCGCTCCGGGAAAACCGGAGCGGCGTTGGTTCTTTTATCCTGTTTTTCTTCAATGACCGCCTTACTTCGCGGGCTTGGTCAAAAAGCGGATGTAGCAAACCAGGGTATAGACGCAGAGCACGACGGCGATGATCGTTTCGATCAGCACAACGTACTGCAGCACGGGCAGCGGCGCGCCCATCTTGTTCAGGCAGGCCATGGTCTGCTTCATGGCGATGGCCGAAATGACGAAGGGGAAGGTGAACGCGGCGTAGCTGGGGAAGAAGGGCCCCTTGAGATATTTGGGCAGCTTGGTAAGCACCAGCAGATAGAGGACAAACGCCAGCACGGCCATAAAATAGATCATGCCGATGGACTTGCTCTGAACCGACTGGATGTAACCGGCCAGGCACAGGCTGGTGGGTGCCGTGAAGATGCAGAAGAGAGGCTGGGCAGGCGGGGGCACTTCCTTAAATTTGAAGTAGCGGTATCCCACCAGGCACAGCAGCGCCAGCAGGGCGATGAAGGCAAACCAGAAAATACCGGTGCCAAGGCCCGTAGCCTCAAAGGCGGGGGCGGTGATGGAAGCGGCGGCAATGCCCACATAGACGATGAACCAGCTTGCGAAGACCTGAGGCATTTTCAGCTTCATCAGGAAGGTCATCGTGAAATAGACGATCACGCAGACATGGATCACGATGGCGATGTACCACAAGCCCTTGGCCGCACCGCCGATAAAGGGCTTGGCGTAGCCCGCCAGCAGCATGAGGGCCATGGGGAAGGTGGCGAACACGCTGGCCATGATGGGATTCTTCATATCCTCTTTAAAGAGGTCAAAATGCAGGGCCATCTTAGCGATGTAGAGCAAGATCAGCACCAGAGACACACCGCCGCAGCAAAGGCGCACGCCCTCGGAATAGCTCTGCAGCAGATTGCCCAGGGCGGCAAAGCCCAGGGCCACGCCGGTGATGGGAAGGGGCAGCTTTTTGATCATAGCGGCTCCTCCCTTACTCCTGCTCGTCCAGATTGGTCAGACCCAGCTCCCGGATGATGATCTCCGCGGTCTTGCCGGCGCACAGGCCCGTAAAATGGATGCACTGGGCCTTATGCTCGCCCTTGCCCATGTCAAACTCCCGGGTCAGCACACGGCAGCAGGTGGAGTGCTTGCCGTTGTTGTCCATGAACCACTTGTGCAGCTCACTGGTCAGGGCCATGCACTTATTGACTTTGGGGTCCTGGGGGCCGGTCTTCTCCGTGCGGCCAAAGAACATACCCAGAGCCAGAACGCCGCCGTTCAGGGCGCCGCAGAGGCAGCCTGAGCGCCCCACGCCCACGGCCATGCCGGAGGACATGGCAATGACCTCCTTGGGTACATCCAGCTCGAAGTTATCCACGATGGCGCACATCAGCGCCTCGCAGCAGAAAAAGCCCTCTCTGAAATTGTTCTCGGCATCGGCGATGATCTTCTTTACGCTGACTTCCTTCTTGATGTTCATGATTACCTCCACACACAATGTAAATTTTTGCCAAAACCCATTGAGTTTTGACAGCTTTATTTTAGCAAAGCGCACTATCACACGCAATTTCAATATCAAATGAAACACAGTGTGCGATCTAATTTGTAAATGAGAACTACGGACCGTTCGGCGGAGGCGTTTAATGATCCTTTCAGAAAATCGATTTAAAAAGCAGAACTTTTTCGGACTTACAAGGGTGACATAATGATGTGGATAACTCTGTGGAAAATGTGAAAAACCTTGAAATGGCAGGAAAAATCCAGGGTGACGGTCTGTTATGAAAAAACTTGCGCAACAACCTTTTCCGGCGAAACGGCGTCCTTCCCCCCTGATCCTGGAGAACGCCGCCGGATGGCGCGCCAGGAAATTCTTGCAATAAGCGGCAAAAAGCGGTACACTGATGGAATCATGCCAAGAAAGGAGCCCACCATGGTGAAGTCTGCCCGCCCGCTGGGCCTGTATATCCATATCCCCTTCTGCAAAGCCAAGTGCGTCTACTGCGACTTTTACTCCCTCCCCCGGTCCGAGAGCCGCATGGACGACTATGTGGACGCCCTGTGCGCCCATCTGACAGAAGCCGCCCCCCGCATGGAGTCCCACTTTGTGGACACGGTATATTTCGGCGGCGGCACCCCCAGCTATCTGGGGGAAAAGCGGCTGTGCCGGCTGCTGAAGGT
>CAZFJB010000117.1:0-4684 GCA_964519775.1 uncultured Oscillibacter sp. | reverse complement strand
CCCATGGCGGAGTACTGCTCCATGGTCTTGGCCTTGTAGCCCTCCATGGTGGAGACGATGGTCATCACCGCCGCGATGCCGATGAAGATGGAGAGGATGGTCAGGGCGCTGCGGCCCTTTTTGCCGCAGATGGACCGCCACGCCATTTTAAATGCCTGTGTGATGTTCAATACCAATCCACCTCCTGGGGGTGATCCTCAATGATCTTTCCGTCCGCCAGACGCACCACCCGCCGTGCCGTGGCGGCAATGCCGTTATCGTGGGTGATGAGGATCACGGTGCTGCCCTCTTTATTGAGCTGCTGGAGGAAGCCCAGCACCTCCAGGCCCGTCCGGGAGTCCAGCGCGCCGGTGGGCTCATCCGCCATGATGATGGGCGGGTGGGTGGAGATGGCCCGGGCGATGGCCACCCGCTGCTGCTGGCCGCCGGACATCTGGGTGGGCTTGTGGTTCGCCCGGTCAGCAAGTCCCACCCGCTCCAGGGCCTCCATGGCCAGCTCCCGCCGGTCAATGGGGTCAATGCCCTGATAGATCAGGGGCAGCTCCACGTTTTCCAGCACACTGAGACTCTGGATCAAATTGTACTGCTGAAAGATAAAGCCGATCTGCTTGTTGCGGATGCGGGAGAGTTCCTTGTCCGTCAGCTCCCGGACGTCCACGCCGCCCAGATAGTAGTCGCCCCGGGTGGGGATGTCCAGGCAGCCCAGCACGTTCATCATGGTGGACTTGCCGGAGCCGGACTGACCCACCACCGCCACGAACTCGCCCTGTTCAATTTCCAGCGAAACGCCGTCCAGCGCCCGGACCTCACTCTCCAGACCCTCGCTGTAGATCTTATAGACGTTCCGCAGTTCGATCAAGTTCGCCATGGCATCAACCCCAGACCTCGTTGGAGATCAACTGGGTGAACACGGTGTCGCCCTCGTTCACACCGGACTTGATCTCCACATTGTAGGTATCCTGGATGCCGATCTCCACCGGCACGGGGTAGAACCCGGCGGGGATGACCTCGTCCACATAGGGCAGCTCCAACGCGTTGTCCGGCTGGCTGTCCGCCTGGATGTAGACCACAGTGGCGGAGGAACCGTCCTCCAGACCCACGGTGCGCACCGACTGGATGGGCACCACCAGGCAGTTGTCGTTCTGACTGGCCTGGACGGAATAATTGATGTAACTGTTGACCTGCAAGCTGCCCTCGCTGTTGTCGGCGGTGATGGTGATGGGATAGGAGGCCACACCGTTATTCACGGTGCTGGAAAGGCTCACTGTCTCCACCATGCCGAAGCCGTAGGTGCCCCACTGGTTCAGATCCACACTCATGCCCGCCTTGATGTAGCTGATGTTCCGCTCGTCCACCGTGGCGCTGATGGTAACAGTGGAGGTGTCGGAAATGGTCACCAGGGTGGAGTTTGCCGCCAACTCCTGCCCCGTCATCACGGAGAGGCCGATGATCTGCCCGGAAATGGGGGCCACAGCGGAGCAGTTATCCAGGTTCTTCTGGGCGGTCTCCAGGGTCTTCCGGGCCTCTTCCAGATTCTGCTGGGCGGTGAAGATCTCGCTTTCGCTGTCCTCGCCGTCAATACGCACCAGCACCTGTCCCGGCGTCACCGCCAGGTAATCCACCAGGCTGCTGGAGATCACCGTACCGCTGACAGTGGAGTTCAGATCTCCCACCCGGTTGTATTCCAGCTTGCCTGCCTCATAGGGATAGACGGTCTCGCCGCCCACCGTGGCGGCGGCGGTAGCCACCATGTCCTCTGCCAGCACACCGGGGTTTTCCATCACGATCTCTGCGGAGAAGAGCTTGGAGCCTTCCGGCGTAATGCGGCTGACCATGTGGACCGCCTCCACCGTGCCCTCCACCGTGGTCATCAGGGCGGGGATGGACACATCCACGGTCTGCCCCGTCTTCAGATCGCCGGCGTAAGCGTAGCTATAATACTGCTGCAGGCGCATTTTCGTGTCGTCCGCCAGGGTGGCGACTTTCGTGCCCTTGCTGATCTCGTCGCCGGGGTTCAGCGTTGCCACGTCCATCAGCTTGCCGGCATAGGCCGGGGTAAGATTCAGCCCCGCAATGTCCTTTTGCAGGGTATTGATCTGCTTTTGATAGCCCTCCACCAGATCCCGGGCCTTCTGGACCTCTGTCTGGGCGTTGGGCGAATCGATGGTGAACAAAGGCGTGCCCGCCTCCACCACTTCGCCCTCCGATACGAACACGTCCATGACGGTGCCCGCCGTGCTGAGGGTGATGGTCTCACTGTTCCTGGCCTTTACCAGGCCGCTGCCCTCCACCATGGAGGTGATGGCGCCGTAGGTCACCATGGCGGTGCCGATCTCGTTGTCTCCGCCGCTGTCCTTTTTGAAATACTTCACGCCGCCGATGACCAGGGCAATGACCACCACCAGCGCCACGATGCGGCGGATCCGCCGCCGGCGTTTTTTCTTCTCTGCCGGGCTTTTGGCCGGTTTGGCCGCAGGCGCGGCGCTCTCTGCCGGAGCGGTCTGCTCCTCTGCCGTCAATTCCTTCTTCTCTTCCATGATCTCAGCCATGTCAACTCTCCTTTGCTTCTGTTTCCACGGCGGGCGGGACCGCCCGCTTCCCCGCGTCTTCCAAGCCACCGGTCACTGGCCGGGGCGATCGATTTTTCCATATCTGTATTATCCTTGACCCGTCAGGGCAAATCAACAACAAAACAGTAACAAAACAGCGTCAGTTATCCTTTATTTGTATCAAACGGATATTTTCCCAAAATGGTTCCCTGTTTTTGAAAAAAACGCCCCGCCTGAAAAATCAGGCGGGGCGGTTCGGCATTGGAAAGGATCAGGCCGCCTTGCGGACCGCGGCACGCTGGAGCAGGAAAATCCCGCCCACGATCACAAGACCGGCCACGTCGGAAACGGTGCCGGGGATCATCATGCCCATGCCGCCAGCTACCAGGGCCAGGCGGAAGATCCAGGGCAGCTTCTTGTAGAGGAAGCCGTTCAGCGCGGCGGCGATGGCGAAGAGGCCCAGCAGGGCGCTGATGATGATCTGGATCACCTCAAGCGCGCCGCTGACATCAATGAACAGCATAGCGGGGCTGTAGGCGAAAATGTAAGGCACGATGAAAGCGGCGATAGCCAGCTTGGTGGCGGTAAAACCGGTCTTCATGGGGTTGGCCTTGGCGATGGCGGCACCAGCGTAAGCCGCCAGGGCCACCGGCGGGGTGATATCCGCCACAATGCCGAAGTAGAACACGAAGAAGTAGGCGGCCATGTCCGGCAGCCCCATCTTAATGAGAATGGGGGCGCAGGTGGAGGCCATGATGCAGAAGTTGGCGGTGGTGGGCACGCCCATGCCCAGAATGATGCAGCAGATCATGGTCAGGAACAAGCCCACGAACAGCGCCAGAGACGGAGCGGGAATGTTGCTGGTGATGGCCAGCACGCCGGAGATCAGCTTGGAGGCAAGACCGGTGACCGTTACGCAGCCAGCCACCATACCGGCCATACCGCAGGCCACAGCCACGGTGATGGAGCCCTTGCCGCCGGCTTCCAGCGCTTCCAGGACCTTCTTCGGGGTCAGACGCTCCCGGGGATTCAGCACACCCACAACGATGGCGGCCACGATGGAATACGCCGCCGCCCGCTGCATGGTGGTCACACCGGCGGACACCAGCCACACCAGCAGCACCAGGGGCAGCAGCAGATAGACCTGCTTGGCAAGGTCGCCCCACGCGGGCATCTCATCCCGGGAGAGGCCCTTGAGGCCCAGCTTCTTGGCCTCCAGATGGACGGCGATGAAAATACCGGTGAAATACAGCACGGCGGGGAGGATAGCCTTCACCGCCACGGTGGAATAGGGCACATTCATGTACTCCGCCAGCAAAAAGGCGGCGGCGCCCATGATGGGGGGCATGATCTGGCCGCCGGTGGAGGCGGCAGCCTCAACAGCACCGGCAAACTCCGGCTTATATCCGGCCTTCTTCATCATGGGGATGGTGACAGAACCGGTGGTGACAGTGTTGCCAACGGAAGACCCGGAGACCATGCCGCACAGTGCGGAGGAGATGACCGCAACCTTGGCAGGGCCACCGGCAAAGCCGCCTACGAGGGAGTTTGCAATCTCAATAAAGAATGCAGCAATGCCTGTGCGCTCAAGGAATGCACCGAAAATGATGAACACAACGATGTATTTTGCGCATACCTGAACAGGGGTGCTCATAATGCCGCTGGTGGTATAGAAAAGGGTGTAGATAACTCTCTTTATGCCGATACCTGTGGTGAAGGTGTATATAAGCAGCACACCGGCAACGCACAGAATAGGGATGCCGACACAACGGCGGCACAGCTCCATAAGCACCAGTATGCCGATAACGCCGATAACGACCTGCATGGTGGTTATTTTTGCGGCGCTGGTGAGAACCTTGACGAGAGAATCATAGCTAAAATAGAAGTACAGGAAGCATGATGCGCCTATTACCATGAGAACGAAATCGTACCAGGGAATATAATTGTGGCGGACATGATGCTTGCTTGCGGGGTAGGTGAGATAACCCATAACGACCACAAATGCGAGAAACGCGGTGAGGCGCTTTTCCAGCGCGGCTACGCTGAACAGGGTGGAATAGATGCAGTAGAGAGAGAAAACAACCATTATCGCGCGGATGACAAGCGCAATCTTGCCCTCCCATATACGCGTGTTA
>CAZFJB010000116.1:0-4691 GCA_964519775.1 uncultured Oscillibacter sp. | reverse complement strand
GAGGAGACCCCCGCCAAGACCGCCGTCTGTGTGCTGGCGGACAAGGAGGTGATCGGCTCCGATGGCGTGACGGGTATGCAGTCCGCCGCCTTTGACACCTTTATGACGGACCTGTGCGAGGCCCAGGGGGCGGCGCTGCGGGTGTGCCTGGAAAATTCCTTCTGCCTCAGTGCCGACGTGACGGCGGCCTATGATCCCAATTTCAGCGAGGTGTTCGAGAAGAAAAACGCCGCTTATCTCAATTACGGCATCGGCCTTTGCAAGTACACCGGCGCTCGGGGCAAGTCCGGCGCCAGCGATGCCAGCGCCGAGGCGGTGGGCTATGTCCGGGGCATTTTTGACCGGGCGGATGTGATCTGGCAGATCGCAGAGTTGGGCAAGGTGGACGCCGGCGGCGGCGGCACCGTGGCCATGTATATGGCCAACCGCAACATCACCACGCTGGATGCCGGTGTGCCGGTGCTGGCTATGCACGCACCCTTTGAGGTGGTCTCCAAGCTGGACTGTTATGAGACTTATAAGGGGATCAAAGCCCTCTACGAGGCGAAGTAACGCCCGTCACCTCACCGGAGAAGGGCGGGGAAACTGGGCGGTGTTTCCCGCGAGCATACAGTTGTTTTGGAAACAGAAGGGGCACACGCCCCTTCTGTTCTTCTTTTTCACCCACAAATGTGGCATTTTCACCTGATTTTTACGGGAAAAGGATGGGAAATTTCTCAGGTCCCACAAGAATTTCTTTGCGGATTTTTGTTGCATATCTATGAAAATGCTGATAAAATAAAATTTGCGCAAAGACAAATGACCACAGGAGGCGGACTGTATGGCGAGAAAGATCAAGTATTACCTGGTGGCGGCGGAGGCCCTTCCGGAGATCTTCATCCGGGTGGCGGAGGCCAAGCGGATGATGCAGACCGGTGAGGCGGAGACCGTTGGCGCGGCGACCAAGTTGGCGGGCATCAGCCGCAGCGCGTTTTATAAGTATAAAGACGCGGTGCAGCCCTTCAACGACATGAAGGCGGAGCACATCATCACCTTTTACACGCTGCTCAAGGATATATCGGGCACGCTTTCCAACGTGCTGGCCATTTTTGCCGCCTCCGGCGCCAATATTCTGACCATTAACCAGAGCATCCCCACCAACGGCTGCGCCGCGGTGACCATCTCCGCCGAGACCTCCGGCATGGAAAAGACGCTGGAGCAGCTCCTGGCGGATGTGTCCGGGGCGGAGAATGTGATCAAGTTTGAGATACTGGCCGGATAAGAAAAAGGAGCGAATATGATCAAAATCGCGATTTTGGGCCTTGGCACAGTGGGTACCGGCGTTGTAAAAGTGGTAGAGGCCAATGTGGAGCCCATCCTGCGGAAGCTGGGGGAGCCTTTAGCTGTGAAAACGGCCCTGGTGCGCAGCCTGCGGCCGGGACCCTATCACCATTTGATGACGGAGTCCTTCCGTGAGATCGAGGCGGACAGCGAGATCCGGGTGGTGGTGGAGACCATGGGCGGTGTGGACGCCGCCTATGAATACACCCGCCGGTGCCTCATGGCCGGCAAGCACGTTGTCACCGCCAACAAGCAGCTGGTGGCGGAGCGGGGCTGGGAACTGCTGGAACTGGCAAAGAAGAACCACGTCAATTATCTGTTTGAAGCCAGCGTAGGCGGCGGCATCCCCATTCTGCACCCCCTGACTCAGTGCATGACCGCCAACCGGATCGACGAGATCTACGGTATTCTGAACGGCACCACCAATTTTATCCTGACCCGCATGGTCAAGCAGGGAGCCTCTTTTGACGAGGCGCTGAAGCAGGCTCAGGCTAAGGGCTATGCCGAGGCGGACCCCACCGCGGATGTGGAGGGAATCGACGCGGGACGCAAGATCTGCATCCTGGCGGATCTGGCCTTCGGCCGGCAGGTGGACCCCGCCAAGGTCCCTATGGAGGGGATCACGAAGCTGGAACTCAAGGATGTGGACATCGCCGGGCGGCATGGCTACAGCGTCAAACTCCTGGGCCGCTGCCTGCGGCTGGAGGGGGGACGGCGCACCGCCTATGTGGCGCCCCACTTGATCTCCAAGGAAGCGCCGCTGTCTGACGTGAACGACGTATTCAACGCGGTGGTGGTCCGGGGCAACGCCACCGGAGAGGTCATGTTCTGCGGAAAGGGCGCGGGAGAGCTGCCCACCGCCTCCGCCTGCGTGGCGGATGTGATCGAGTGCCTGCAGGAATCCCGGCACCGGCCGGAGATCGGCTGGAGCGCCGAGGTGGGGGGCTTCGTCTCCCCGCTGGAGGTGAAGGACCGCTGGTATTTCCGCCTTAGCGGCCCCGTTTCCGCCTTTTCCGGGGCGGGAGCCCAGGTGCTGGAGGAGAGCGGCGGCGAGAGCGTGCTGATCACGGCGCCCATCACCGGGTACGAATCTCAGGCCTTGGCGAAAAAGGGGAACGTCCTGGCCCGGATGCGCCTGCTGGGCTGATTGCCCAATCGGCCCTTCCGGCGTATGATGGAATGGAGCCTACCCTTTAAAACGGCCCGTGGAGGCGAAGCCCTCCGTCCGGCGGCGTTTGGATGGGTAATCTGAAGCAAAGAGGGAGCAAGCATGAGTTTGATCGTACAGAAATTTGGCGGCAGCAGTGTGCGGGACGCCCAGCGCCTCCGCAATGTTGCCGGTATCATCGCGGAAACATATCTGGCGGGGAATGACGTGATGGTGGTGCTCTCTGCCCAGGGCGACACCACGGACGATCTCATCGCCAAGGCCGGGGAGATCAATCCCCGGCCCTCCAAGCGGGAGATGGATATGCTGCTGTCCACGGGAGAGCAGATCTCCGTGGCGCTGTGCGCCATGGCGCTGGAGGCCATGGGCCTGTCCTGCGTATCGCTGACGGCGTGGCAGGTGGGCATCCAGACCACCAAGGTCCACGGAGATGCCCGCATCAAAAAGATCGACACGGAGCGGGTCCGCTCGGAGCTGGATCAGCACCGTATCGTGCTGATCACGGGATTCCAGGGAGTGGACCGCATGGGCGATGTGACTACCCTGGGCCGGGGCGGCGCGATACCAGTGCCGTGGCCCTGGCGGCGGCATTCCGGGCGGATCTGTGCCAGATCTACACGGATGTGGACGGCGTTTATACCACCGATCCCCGCATCGTGCCCAACGCGCGGAAGCTGGATGAGATCACATACGATGAGATGCTGGAACTGGCGTCTCAGGGTGCCGGCGTGCTGCATAACCGCAGCGTGGAGCTGGCAAAGAAGTTCCGGGTGGATCTGGAGGTCCTCTCCAGTCTGGAAAGAAAACCCGGCACCAAGGTGAAGGAGGTCACGAAAGTGGAAAAGACGAACATCGCCGGTGTGGCGAAGGATACCAGCATCGCCCGGGTGGCCCTGATCGGACTGCATCATAACCCCGGCGTGGCGTTTCAGGTCTTTGACCTTTTGAGCAAGCATAATATCAATGTGGACATCATTTTGCAGTCCATCGGCCGGGAGGATACCAAGGACATCTCCTTCACCGTCCATAAAAAGGATCTGGAGGAGGCCAAGGAGATCCTGGAGGAGAACAAGTCTTCTCTGCGTTTCGACCATATTGAGACAGACAGCCACATCGGCAAGGTCTCCATCGTGGGCGCGGGGCTGATGACCAACTGCGGCATGGCCGCCCGGATGTTTGAAGCCCTCTACGAGGCGGGCATCAACATCCAGATGATCAACACCTCCGAGATCCGGGTCTCCGTCCTGCTGGACGAGAACGATGTGGACCGGGCGGTGCGGGCCATCCACGCTAAGTTTTTTGACGAGCTTTAAAAAAATGAATCGGGCGGGAGGGACACTGCGGTGTGCCTCCTGCCTGTATGTAAATGAGAAAAGCCGGCTTTGCCGGCGGAATGGAGAAGCGGTATGAACGCAATCGTAACGGCAGTGGGGCGGGACCGGCCCGGTATCATCGCGGCGATCTGTGGGAAGCTGGCGGAGTGCAACCTCAGCATCCTGGACATTTCCCAGACCATTTTGAAGGGGAACTTCAACATGGTCATGATCGTGGACATCAGTCAGGCCAACGTCCCCTTTGAAACGGCGGCGGAGGGGCTGGAAGCCCTGGGCGGCGAGATGGGCCTGGCCATCCATGTGCAGCGGGAAGAGATTTTTGACGCCATGCACAGGATTTAAGGAGAGACGGCCATGCTGAACCAAAAAGAAATCCTCTCCACCATTGAGATGATCGACCAGCAGCATCTGGACATCCGCACCATCACCATGGGCATCTCCCTTCTGAGCTGCTGCGACCCGGACGCGGAAAAGGCCTGTGGGAAGATCTACGAAAAGATCACAAGATACGCCGAGGACCTGGTAAAGACCGGGGAGGACATCCAGCGGGAATTCGGTATCCCCATCGTCAATAAGCGGATCTCTGTAACGCCCATGGCCCTGGTGGCCGCCGCCAGCGAGACGGAGGACTATGTACCCTTTGCCCTGGCACTGGACCGGGCGGCCAGGACCTGCGGCGTCAACTTTATCGGCGGCTATTCCGCACTGGTGCAAAAGGGCATGACAAAGGCGGACGAAAAGCTGATCCGCTCCATCCCGGAGGCACTGGCCCGGACGGAACTGGTGTGCTCCAGCGTCAACGTTGGCTCCACCCGGGCGGGCATCAATATGGACGCCGTGGCCCTCATGGGCCGCATCATCAAGGAGAC
>CAZFJB010000115.1:0-4710 GCA_964519775.1 uncultured Oscillibacter sp. | reverse complement strand
TAGACGATGGAGATGCTGTCGTCATCGCTGTTGCGGAAGACATAGAAGTCATGGCCCAGCAGATTCATCTGCAAAATGGCCTCCTCCGGGCTCATGGGCTTGACGGCGAAGCGCTTGGTCCGCACGATCTGGAACTCCGACTCCTCCGCCACGGAGAAATCATCCGCCGGCTCCGTAGGCAGCGCCTCCGTCCGCAGCCGCTTGGCAAGGCGGGTCTTGTTCTTCAGGATCTGCCGCTCAATGTAGCTGACGGCGGCGTCAATGGCGCCCCGCATATCCCCATCCGGTTCCGTCGTCTGCGCCCGGAGGAGGGTAGAACCATCCCGGATGGTGATCTCCACGGTGCACAGCTTGTCTTTTTCCACGGTAAAAGTCACGAAGGCGGACGCGTCCTCCCGGCGGAGATACTTCTCCAGCTTCTCCAGTCGCTTCTCGGTGTAGGCCTTAATGGAGTCGTTCAGGGGGACTTTCTTGCAAGTGTAGGTATACTTCATAAAGCTCGCTCCTTTCGTGAAAGAGGGATGGGGCCCCTCTTCTTGTTAGGATTATACCATACGGCTTTTGAAATTTCCATAGTGAATGGTAAAAATTCACAAATTATTTCAAACTGACACGAAGCGACAGAATGTGACAGCGCCGCCCTGCTATACTGCGTATGGAAGCTTTCCAATATCCCACCCGCTTGAGCCGCCCCCAGGGCGGCTCCTTTTTATGCCCGAAATATCGAAAAACCGCAGAACTGAATAACAGCTCCGCGGTTTTTGGTTATAAAGATTCCGCAGCGCGGAGCTTATCTTCTCCGCCGGCCGCCCTGCTTGCCGGAGATGTTGCGGTTGAGATCCGCCATCTTCCGCTCGGAGGAGGAGAGGAACTGCTTGAGCTTATCCTCAAAGGCCAAATCGCCGGAGGGGGTGGTGTCCGCCGCGGCAGGGGCGGCGGGAGCGGGACGGGCCGCGGCGGCTGTCGGCCGGCTCTGGAAGGACCGCTGAGCGGGCCGCTCCGGCGCGGGAAGGGCCTTTTTGATGGACAGGTCGATCTTCCCCTTTTCCAGGGAGAGGACCTTGACCTTCACCGTCTGCCCCTCCTGCAAAAAGTCGTGGACGTCGTTGACGAATGTGTTGGCGATCTCTGAGATATGTACCAGGCCGGACCTGCCGCCCTCCAGGGCGACGAACGCGCCGAATTTGGTGATGCTGGTGACTTTGCCTTCCAGAACGGTTCCGACCTCAAATTCCATAAGTGATGTATGACTCCTTTGATTTCTTCCGCTTTCGGGCAGTCCGCCCGGGCGGGGATTTAGTTGGACTTATCGTAAAAAACGTATTCGTTGGGGGCGGTCCAGCCCAGCTCGCTGCGGGCCAGCTCCTCCATTTTCTCATCGGTGGCGCCCTCGGCAATATCGGCGCGCAGGGCTTCGTTGCTCTGCTTCAGGGTCTCCACCTGCCGGGTGTACTGATCCTTTTCCGCCTGGGCGGTCTGAAGCTGCTTTTGCTGGGCGTGGAGCTGGTAGCCCAGCGCGACCAGGAGCAGCAGCATGACCAGATGGAGCGCCAGACTGCCGGACTTTTTTCGCTTGGCGCTGGCGTGCTGCTTTGCCATACGGCTGCCCTCCTTTCCCACAGGGGCATCTGTCCCCTTTTACCCATACTATTGTAACGTATTTTTTCCAAAAATAAAAGAGGATTTTCATCTCTCCGGCAATTTTTTTATAAATGCCGGAAAGGAGCCGGAGGGGAAGGCCGCAGAGCCGGAACAGCTCCACTGTCCGCTCCAGCCAAAAATCCCAAATGGGCCGCAGCGGGGCGGAGAACAGACTGAAAAACAGCGCGGCGCCTCCCGCCGCACCCAAAAGGATGAAGGCGCGGAGCTGCCCGTCCGCCTGCCGCAGGGTGAAGAGAAACAGTCCCAGCAGGGCGGAGAGGCAGTAGAGCAGATCCAGCGGCCCCGTCAGCCGGGGGAAGAGCCGCCGGAGGGGGCGCAGCAGATCATAGACCACGCCGTAGGCCGCCCCCAGCAAAATGGAGAGCAGAAAGACTGCCACCTGCTCACGCATGGGGATGACCATAACTATCCGAACAGCCGCCGGAGCAAGCCGCCCTGGCGGTCAGGACCGTCCTCATAGGCCAGCGAGTCGATGCGCCCGTCCACAAACAGCTCGCCCCCCTCCAGGGAGAGCTTGCCGATATGCAGATCCTCTCCCGTGACGATCAGCACGCCGGCGGCGGTGGTCATCACCACGCCGCTCTCATCAAAACGCTCCACATCCTCCACGCCGGAGACGGTGAGATGTTCCCGCCCGGTCAGCTCCAGGTGATGGGCTCCGGCGGGAACGGCGAAATCATTGGACATAAAAGATCCCTCCCTGCCCACAGTGTATGCGGACAGGGGCAGGGATAGAAGCCTCAGATCTGGCGGTACATGGCGGCGGCCTCCGCCTGGCGGACGGTCTCCTGTACGGACACCACTTCCACGGTGACGGTCCGGGCGCCAAAGCGCAGGGAGATCCGGTCCCCCACCTTCACCTCATAGGAGGCCCGCTGGGGCTTGTCGTTCACGGTGACAAGGCCGTTGTCACAGGCCTCATTGGCAACGGTCCGCCGCTTGATGAGCCGGGAGACCTTGAGATATTTGTCTAAACGCATAGTGTATCCTCACTTTTATGATCTGGAAGCCGACAAAAGAGAAAAAAGGGGGCGGCACGCCCCCTTTTTATATCCATTATTCAGCCACGGCGTCCTTCAGGGCCTTGCCGGCCTTGAACACGGGCACCTTGGAAGCGGGGATCTCCACGACTTCCTTGGTCCGGGGATTGCGGCCGGTGCGGGCGGCACGGCTCTTGACCTCAAAGGAGCCAAAGCCCACCAGCTGGACCTTCTCGCCTTCCTTCAGGGAAGCGGTGATGGCATCCAGGGTGGCGGAGACGGCGATCTCGGCGTCCTTCTTGGAAATGTCAGCGGAAGCTGCCACGGCAGCGATCAGTTCGGCTTTGTTCATGTTCATATCCTCCTGTAAATTATTGAAACACAGATTTATCTCTTGATCGCGATGGGGCGATGAAGATTCATTGCTTGGCTTGCTCCCAAAGGGCGATGAGCTCCGGCTCCGTATAGCCGGAGAGGGGCTTGTCCGCCGCCTCCGCCACCCGGCGGAAACGGGTCTGAAATTTATCGCAGGAGCGGTGCAGGGCATCCTCCGGGTCCACGCCGGACATCTGGGCGATCTTGCAGAGGATGAACAGCGCGTCGCCGATCTCCTCCCGCACGCCGTGGGGCGCGTCCGCGTCGCCGCCGGTCTCCGCGGCCTGCCGCAGCTCAGCGGATTCTTCCTCCAGCTTGTCCAGGGCACCGGTGACGGAGGACCAGTTGAAGCCCGCCTTCACAGAGCGGGAGACGATCTTCTCCGCCCGCCACAGGGCGGGCAGGGTGTGAGGCACGGCCTCCACGGCATCCGCCGGGGAATCGTGGCCCTTCTCCTTGCGCTTTTGCGCCTCCCAGCCCTCCAGGGCCTGGGCGCTGTCGTCAGCGTGAGCGGTGCCAAAGACATGGGGATGGCGGAAAACCAGCTTTTGGGCGATGCCGTCCACCACGTCATCCGGCGTGAAGCGGCCCTGTTCCTCTTCCATCACGGCGTGAAACACCACCTGGAGCAGCACGTCGCCCAGCTCTTCCTTCATACCGGGCACATCGTCCCGGTCCAGGGCGTCCAGCGCCTCGTAGGTCTCCTCCAGAAAATTCCGGCGGATGGACTGATGGGTCTGCTCCCGGTCCCAGGGGCAGCCCTCCGGTGTCCGCAGCAGACGCATGATAGAGAGGAGGTCCTCCCAGTCATAGCGCTCTTTCCTTTGAAAATTTACCATATCTCTATTCCCTTTGCAAGCTATTTTAGATTGAAAGCCTTGAAATAACTGAATTTTTCATAAATCGTTCACTTTAGGCGCAAAAGTTTGGCAATTTTTTCACCCTTGGGCAGGGCTTTTACATCCTCCGCCCGCAAAACACGCAGGGCGATGACCAGAATTCCGTACACCACCACGCCTGCCAGGATGCCCGCCAGGGTGGCCAGAGCGTTGGCACCGTAAGCGGAATGGCCGCTCAGCAGCCGCGCCGTCAGGCCGCACACCGCCCAGGCGGCGCCGCCCATAAGAGCGGAGGCCAGCATCGGCTTGGCGAAGAGGGAGAGGTATTTCGGTTTTTCCGGGGAGTATTTCCAAACGAAAAACAGGTTCAGAGCGCAGATGGTGACGTAGCAGCACAGCGTGGAGATGGGGGCGCCGTGAATATTGATGTCCGGGTCACCCACCAGAATATAGTTCATGCCGATCTTCACCAGGCCACCGATGATCACGGTCATAATGGGCAGCTTTTCCTTGCCGTAGGTCTGTAAGATGGCGTTGGTCAGGATCATCAGGCAGACGAAGATGGTGGCGATGCCCAGCACCCGCAGATGGGGGCCGGCCGCCAGAGCGCCCTCGTACTGGGCAGGCAGGATCAGCACCATGATGGGGGTGGAGAGAACGCTCAGTCCCACGCCTGCCGGCAGGGCCAGCAGCGCCAGGATGCGGAAGGCAGTGGAGATGGTGCGGTCCGCCTTTTTGTAATCCTTCTGGGCCAGGGCCGCCGCCGCGAAGGGGATCAGGCTCATGGTCACGGGATAGACGAAGGAGGAGACCATGTTCAGCATATCCATGGCGTAGGAATACTGGCCCTTCAG
>CAZFJB010000114.1:0-4720 GCA_964519775.1 uncultured Oscillibacter sp. | reverse complement strand
CTGCCAATTACGAGGTCGTGTTCGTGCTCGATCCTGCACAGGGTGAGGAGGCTGTCGCCGCTCAGGTCAATAGCTTCAAGACCCTCATCGAGCAGAACGGTTCCGACGTCGTGGTCGAGGAGTGGGGCAACCGCAAGCTGGCTTATCCCATCGACTACAAGACCGAAGGCTACTATGTGCTGGTCAACTTCACCAGCGCTCCCGAGTTCCCCCGCGAGCTGGATCGTAAGCTGCGGATCGCAGAAGGCGTTATGCGTTCTCTGATCGTCTGCAAGGGTGAGTAAGGAGTACAGCAAATGCTGAACAAGATCATTCTCATGGGTCGCCTGACCCGTGACCCCGAGCTGCGGCGTACCGGCAGCGGTACCGCCGTCACGTCCTTCTCCCTGGCGGTGGATCGGGACTTCAAGTCCCAGTCCGGCGAAAAGGAAACGGACTTTATCGACATCGTCGCCTGGCGTTCCACCGCCGAGTTTGTCAGCAAGTACTTCTCCAAGGGCCGTATGGCCGTGGTAGAGGGCCGGCTGCAGATCCGGGACTGGACCGATAAGGACGGCGGCAAGCGCCGCAGTGCCGAAGTGGTGGCGGACAATGTCTATTTCGGGGACTCCAAGCGTGACAGCGGTGATAACAGCAGTTATTCTTCCGCGCCCGCTTATACCAGCGCCGCCTCCGGCAGCTACAGCGCCGGCGGCTCCGATTTCGCCGAGATCGGCGAAGATGACGGCGAACTGCCGTTTTGATATTACTATAAGGAGGAAGCAATCATGGCTTTCGATCGTGAAGCTCGTCCCGCTCGTCCCGCCCGTGGCAACAAGCGCCGCAAGGTCTGCCAGTTCTGCGCTGAGAAGTGCGAGAGCATCGATTATAAGGACGCCGCCAAGCTGCGTCGTTTCGTTTCTGAGCGCTCCAAGATCCTGCCCCGCCGTACCACCGGCACCTGCGCTATGCATCAGCGTCAGCTGACTGAGGCCATCAAGCGCGCTCGTCAGATCGCCCTGCTGCCCTACGTCACCGACTAAGGGAAACGGAATACCTGCATTTAAAGGACCGGAAGCCATGCTTCCGGTCCTTTTTCGCTTAATTAAAACGCAAATGCTCCGCAACGGCCATGTCCGGCGATACTATTTCTTGAAAAACACCCTCGCTGTTGCTATAATGGGGATACATTCCGGGAGGTGAGGCCATGTCAGCGCCGTATATCGTCACAAAGGGCATCGTCCTCCGGGAAACGGAGACGAAGGATGCCGACAAGATCCTCACTGTGTTGACAGCGGAGCGGGGCAAGATCGCCGTCATCGCCCGGGGCGCCCGGCGCAAGGGCTGCAAATTTGCCGCCTGTGCCCAGCCACTGGCCTATTCGGAGTGGACCCTCTACCAAAAAGGGGAGTGGTACTACGTCAATGAAGGGGCCACGCTGGAGCTGTTCAACGGTCTGCGGCAGGATCTGGACGCCATGGCCCTTGGATTCTATCTGGCGGAACTGACGGAGTCCGTCACCACGGAGGAAGCGCCCCACGGTGAACTGCTGAGCCTGCTTTTAAACGGATTGTACGCCATCTCCACGCTGGGTAAGTCCCTGCCGCTGGTCAAGGCCGCCTTTGAACTGCGGCTTTTGTGCCTTGCGGGGTACGAGCCCCTGGCGGACGCCTGCGCCTACTGCGGTCGGCCGGAGCCGGAGGGCCCTTATTTCGATGTGACCCAGGGCGTGATCCGCTGCGCCGCCTGCGGCGCGGGAGAGCGGCAGCGGGCCATGCCCCTGTGCCGGGACTCTCTGGCGGCGCTGCGCCACGCGGTCTATGGGGACCCCAAGCGGCTCTATTCCTTCACCCTGGGGCCGGAGGCGCAAAAGCGCCTGTCCGCCGCGGCGGAGGCCTTCGTCACCGCCCAGTTGGAGCGGGGCTTTCGGACGCTGGACTTTTATAAGAGCGTGCAGAGCATGGAATTGCCGCCCAAATAAGATACAGAGCGTATGATCGAGCTGAATCTATACGATTAGGAGCGAATATGAGCGAATTATTCGAGAAATCCATCCGCACCCTGGAGCTGCCCCGGGTCCTTCGTATGCTGGCGGACCGGGCGGTCAGCCAGGAGGCCAAGGAAATGGCTGCCGCGGTCAAGCCGGAGACGGACTATGAGGATGTACTGCGCCTGCTGGACCAGACTGACGGTGCCCGGGCCATGATCACCCTTCACGGAGCGCCGGGCTTTTCCGGCGTCAAGCCGGTGCGGGAACTGCTGGACCGGGCGGACCGGGGCGGTAGCCTGAACATCCCGGAGCTGATTCGGATCGGGGATCTTCTCTATACCGCCCGCCGGGCCAAGGAGTATTTCAACGCGGATAACATGGAGCCCACGGCGCTGGACCCCATGTTCCAGTCCATCCACGGCAACCGCTTTTTAGAGGACAAGATCCGCCGCTGCATCACGGATGAAAACACCGTGGCGGACGCTGCCAGCCCGGAGCTGGCGGACATTCGCCGCCATATGCGGGCGGCTTTGGCCAAGAGCCGCCAGATCCTGCAAAAGATCATCTCCTCTCCCAGCTACTCCAAAATATTGCAGGAGAGCATCATCACCCAGCGGGATGGCCGCTTTGTGGTGCCGGTAAAGGCGGATCAGAAGGGCAACCTGCCGGGCCTTGTCCATGACGTTTCCTCCACCGGCGCCACCGTGTTTGTGGAGCCCATGGGTGTGGTCCAGGCCAACAATGAGTACGCCGAATTACAGGCCAAGGAGCAGGCGGAGATCGACCGGATCTTAGCGGAACTCTCAGCCGATTCCGCCGCCCACCGCCGGAACATCCAGTGGGACCATGACACGCTGGTGCGGCTGGACCTGATTTTCGCCCGAGGCGAGCTGAGCTATCAGATGGACGCCATCCGCCCACAGATCCGGCGGGATGGGGTCATCCGCCTGCGGAAGGCACGGCACCCCCTGCTGGATAAAAAGACGGCGGTGCCCATCGACATGGAATTGGGCGGGGCCTTTGATACGTTGGTCATCACCGGCCCCAACACCGGCGGCAAAACGGTCAGCTTAAAGACCCTGGGCCTGCTGACCCTGATGACCCAGTGCGGTCTTCACATCCCCGCCGGAGACCGCAGCGAGGTGTCGGTCTATGAGCGGGTGCTGGCGGACATCGGTGACGAGCAGAGCATCGAGCAGAGCCTGTCCACCTTCTCTGCCCACATGAAGACCATCGTGGCCATTCTGGCCGAGGCGGACCGGGACAGTCTGATCCTCTTTGACGAGCTGGGCGCCGGCACCGACCCTATTGAGGGCGCGGCCCTGGCCATCGCCGTCATTCAGCACGTTCGGGCCATGGGGGCCAGAGTGGCCGCCACAACCCATTACGCGGAGCTCAAAACCTTTGCCATGACCACACCCGGTGTAGAAAACGCCTCCTGTGAGTTCAATGTGGAGACCCTTAGCCCCACCTACCGGCTGCTGATCGGCATTCCCGGCAAGTCCAACGCCTTTGCCATCTCCCGGCGGCTGGGTCTGCCGGAGAGCGTCATCAACGACGCCCAGAGCCAGATGAACAGCGACAGCGTCCGCTTTGAGGACGTTTTGACCCAACTGGAAGCCAAGCGGCAGGCCCTGGAAAAGCGGGAGCAGGAGGCGGACCGCCTCTACCGCCAGCGGGAGGAGGACGCCCGCAAGGCCCGGGAGTTCCGGGAGCAGATGCAGCGGGCCAAGGACAACGCCCGCAGCCGGGGCGAGGCGGAGGCCAAACGTATCCTGCGGGATGCCCGCTCCGCCTCTGACGCGGTGTTTGCCGAGCTGGAAAAAATGCGAAAAGAACAGGCCAAGGCGGAGCGGGCCCTCAATGCCAACGAGGCCCGGGCGGAGCTGCGCCGCCAGCTCAACGAGGCGGAGGAGGCCGTTACCAAGGCTGATGCCCGCTCCGTGCCCATTCCCAAGCCCAGCCGCCCCATCCAAAAGGGCGACCTGGTGGAGATCCCCGGTGTGGGGACCCCGGCAGAGGTGGTCAGCGTCGGCGGTGACGGCACACTGCAGCTCAAGGCCGGTATTCTGAAAATGAAGGCCAAGGCCAATGAGGTCCGCCTCATTGAGGATGACGAGCGGGCCGCCATGAAGAAAAAGGCCCCCAAGCCCACCCGCGGCGCCGTCACCGGTCTGCGCACCGCCGCCAGCCGGGAACTGGACATCCGGGGCATGGAGACCCTGGAGGCGGAAAGCGTGGTGGAGACCTTCCTCTCCACCGCCGTCATGGGCCATCTGGAAACGGTCACCATCATCCACGGCAAGGGCACCGGCGCACTGCGGAAAGCCGTTCACGAGATCCTGCGGCGGAATAAGAATGTGAAGTCCTTCCGTCTCGGTGTTTACGGAGAGGGCGAGAGCGGTGTCACCGTGGTCACCATGAAGTAAGCCATCCGGCAAAACCCCGGTTGGCAAGGGATATAAGACTGTGGTAGAATAACAGGATCAGGATATAAAAATTACAGGAGGCCTGCTATGGATCGCATCAGTAAGGAAAACTACTATCTGGACATTGCCGAGACCGTTTTGGAGCGGGCCACCTGCCTGCGCCGGGTCTATGGAGCCATCATCGTGAAAAACGACGAGATCATCTCCACCGGCTATAACGGCGCGCCCCGGGGGCGGGCCAACTGCGTGGATATGGGCTACTGCTCCCGGGAGGCCATGAAAGTTCCCCGGGGCGAGCGGTATGAGCTGTGCCGCAGCGTCC
>CAZFJB010000113.1:0-4756 GCA_964519775.1 uncultured Oscillibacter sp. | reverse complement strand
ACACGGACTACGGAAAAATGTATGTGCTGCTGCCGTTTTGCGTAGCCTTTATTGGCGACAGCCTTTCCATGTATGGCGGAATGCTGTTTGGAAAAAAGAAAATGGCCCCGGCGGTCAGCCCCAACAAAACCTGGGCGGGCGCTTACGCCGGACTGCTGGGCGGTGCTTTGGGGCTGGTGCTCTGGGGCATTGTGGCAAAGGTGTGGCTGGGCTATGCGCCGAATTTTTTGGCGTTGGCTGTTACCGGTGCGGCGGCAAATGCCATCGGTCAGATCGGTGACCTCTCCATGTCCCTCATCAAGAGAGAGGTGGGGGTAAAAGATTACAGCCACCTGTTCCTGACCCACGGCGGGATGCTGGATCGGTTTGATTCCAGCCTGTTTATCGCGCCGTGGCTTTATCTGCTGGTATGCGCGGGGACTTTGTGAGGGTATAATAGACGTGCTATGACGAATACGATTTCGATACTTGGTTCCACCGGTTCTATCGGCCGCCAGACTTTAGAGGTGGCGGAGCAAATGGGGCTGCGGGTTGCGGCACTGACCGCCAACAGCAATGTGGAGCGGATGGAGGCCCAGTGCCGCCAGTTTCATCCCAAGCTGGCGGTGATGACCGACGAAACCGCCGCCCGTGACCTGAAAATTCAGCTCAGTGACACGGCTGTAAAGGTATTATCCGGTACAGATGCCTTGACAGAGGCCGCCGTGATCCCGGAGGCGGATACGGTGGTCACCGCTGTGGTGGGCATGGTGGGATTGCGCCCGACACTGGCTGCCATTGGGGAGAAAAAGCGGATCGCCCTGGCCAACAAGGAGACTTTGGTCTGCGCCGGAGAGCTGGTGATGGACGCGGCGGACCGCTACGGCGCGGAGATCGTGCCGGTAGACAGTGAACACTCCGCCATCTTCCAGTGTCTGCAGGGCAGCGCTGACCGCCGGGAGATCCGGCGGCTGATCCTGACCTGCTCCGGCGGCCCCTTCCGGGGGAAAGACCGGGCGTCCGCTGCGAAAATGACAAAGGCAGACGCGCTGCGCCATCCCAACTGGGCCATGGGCCCCAAGATCACGGTGGACAGCGCGACGCTGATGAATAAGGGGCTGGAGGTCATTGAGGCCATGCGGCTCTACCGTCTGCCGCTCTCCCAGGTGTCAGTGATGGTGCATCCCCAGAGCATCGTCCACTCTATGGTGGAGTTTTGGGATGGGGCCGTGCTGGCCCAGCTTGGCACACCGGATATGCGTTTGCCCATCCGTTACGCCATGACCTACCCGAACCGGGGGGAGAATCCCGCCCCGGCGCTGGACCTTTTGAACAGCCCGCCTCTGACGTTTATGGAGCCGGACCGGGAGACGTTTCCCTGTCTCCGTCTGGCGGAAACGGCGGCAGAGGAGGGCGGCACTGCCTGTGCCGTGCTCAACGGCGCCAATGAAGAGGCTGTGGGCCTCTTTTTAGCGGAAAAGATCGGATTTTATGATATTTCCGATCTGGTGGCGGCGGCCCGCGCCGCTGTGGGGACGGTGCGAAGCCCCTCCCTGGAAGATATTCTGGAGGCAGACCGGGCAGCCCGGGCCGTAGTCAGAGAAACATTTGCAAGGAGAAATTCATGAGTTTTGTCTATATCCTGGCAGCGATCTGCATTTTCGGCGTGCTGATCGCCCTCCATGAACTGGGCCATTTCGCGGCGGCGAAGCTCTGCGGCGTTCAGGTCAATGAGTTTTCCATCGGCATGGGCCCGGAACTGTGGAGCCGGCAGAGAGGGGAGACACAGTATTCTCTGCGGCTGCTGCCTCTGGGCGGCTACTGCGCCATGGAGGGGGAGAATGAGGACACCGGCAGTGCCCGGTCCTTTACCCGGCAGGGATTCTGGAAAAAACTGGTGATCCTGGCGGCCGGTGCCTTGGTGAACCTGCTGACCGGCATGGTCATCATCGCGGTGCTGTTCAGCGGCGCCGGGAGTTTTAATGTGGATGCCATTGCGGGCCTTGCGCCGGAGGTCACCCAGGTGGGGGAAAAGGGCCTGATGCCAGGAGACCGGATCTATAAGGTCAACGGCTGGCGGACCTATCTGCTGGGAGATGCCCAGACCTTTCTGGCCTACGCCGGGGAGACGGCGGATATTGAGGTCGTTCGGGATGGGCAGCACATCCTGGTGGAGGGATTGCCTCGCCAGACCTGCACAGACCAGCAGGGCCAGCTCTATCAGGGCTTCGGCCTTTATATGGGGGCGCGGCAGGTGCCGGCTGACTTTCCGCGAAAGATCCAGTATACCGGCTACCAGACGGCGGATTTTGTGCAGTTAGTGTGGTTCAGTCTGGGACAGTTGGTCAGCGGAAACGCCGGTATGAGCGACCTCAGCGGCCCGGTGGGCATTGTGACCACCATCAAGGATGTGGGCACCGAGGCCCAGGAGAGCGCCGAGGCTAACAACGAAAACGGTCTGCTGGCGGCGGCTCAGAGCATTGCTTACTTCGCGGCGCTGATCGCCGTGAATCTGGCGGTGATGAACCTGCTGCCCCTGCCGGCGCTGGATGGCGGCCGCATCTTCTTTTTGCTGGTGGATGTGATCGCGATGGCGCTGTTCCGCAAAAAAGTGCCGGAAAAGTACCAGGCAGCCATCAATGGAGCGGGATTTGCCCTGCTGATGGGCTTTATGCTGCTGGTGACCTTCCAGGATGTATTTAAGCTGGTGAAGTGATATGACAAAGAAACTGATGGTGGGTCGGGTGGCCGTGGGCGGCGGCGCCCCGGTGAGTATCCAGTCCATGTGCAATACAAAGACCGATGATGTGGCCGCCACGGTGGCCCAGATCCAGAAGCTGGAAGCTGCCGGGTGCGAGATCATCCGGGTGGCGGTGCCGGATGAGGCTGCCGCCATGGCGGTGGACAAGATCAAGGAGCGGATCTCCATTCCCCTGATCGCCGACATCCACTTCAACTACAAGCTGGCCCTGATGTGCGCGGAGCGGGGGATCGACGCTCTGCGCATCAACCCCGGCAACATTGGCGGGGAGGAGCGGGTGAAGGCTGTGGCGGATATCTGCCGCCAAAAGCAGATCCCCATCCGCATCGGCGTCAACGGCGGGTCCCTGGAAAAGGAGCTGCGGGCGAAGTATGGCGGCGTGACCGCCGAGGCACTGGTGGAGAGCGCCATGGGCCATGTGGAGCTACTGAATCGCTATGATTTTGATGATATCTGCATTTCCGTAAAATGCTCTGATGTACCCCTGACCATGCGGGCCTATACGCTTTTGAGCCGGCAGACGGACTATCCGCTGCATCTGGGTGTCACCGAAGCGGGCACGCCCTCCATGGGTATGGTGAAATCCGCCATGGGCATTGGGGGATTGCTGTGCATGGGCATCGGAGATACCATCCGGGTGACGCTGACAGCCGACCCGGTGGAGGAGATCTATGCCGCAAAAAAGATCCTGAAGGCTGCCGGACTGCGGAAGGAGGGCGTGAACCTCATCGCCTGTCCCACCTGCGGCCGCACCCGCATTGACCTGATCCCCATGGCGGAAGAGGTGGAGCGGCGGCTGATGGACTGCGAAAAAAACATCACCGTGGCGGTGATGGGCTGCGCGGTCAACGGCCCCGGTGAGGCATCCGCCGCCGATGTGGGCCTTGCCGGCGGCAATGGCGAGGGCGTGATCTTCCGGAAAGGGGAGATCCTTTACAAGGTGCCCCAGGAGCGGCTTGTGGACGCTCTGATGGCGGAGATCGAGAAGCTGTAAACGAAAGAGGAAGGCATGTCGAAAGAGATACCGTTTTTTGAATTATTCGCCCAGCTGCAGCTCTCACCGGAGCTGCGGCTGAAGCTGTTGGGCGCGGTGGTCACCGCTGCCTGTATCCAGCGGGAGTCTTTGACCATGGATCTTGCCATGACGGTCAAGCATCCGTTGGAAGCGGTGGACACGGATGAACTGATCGCCGCCATCCGTACCGGCTATGGCTTTTCGGAGGTGAAGCTCCGGGTTACCCTGAAGGAGGAGCAGACGCCCTCCCAGCGGCGGGCAGCGCCTGCGCCCTCCGGCGGCGGTGGGCCCACCGGCCCGGTGCTGATGGGCAATCCCATCAAGACAAAGCCGGTGGAAATGAAGACGCTGGATCTGAAAATGGGCAATGCCACCGTGGCAGGCAAGGTGTTTTCCGCGGAGTGTACGGAGACCCGGCGGCCGGGTATGTGGCGGCTCCATATTGAGATGACGGATTACACCAATTCCGTGGCCGTTCACAAAAACCTGACGGAAAAAGAGGCCAAGGCCCTGGATGGCAAGATCAATCCCGGAATGTGGTTGTGCGTTCAGGGAAAGATGGAGCCTACCTGGGACGGTAAGGATATCCAACTGAATCCTTACCACATCAACGTTATCCAGCATGAGGAGCGGCAGGACACCGCCCCGGTGAAGCGGGTGGAGCTGCATCTGCACACCAAGATGAGCAATATGGACGCCTTGACAGACACGAAGGAGGTCATCAAGGAGGCCATCCGCTGGGGGCATCCCGCCATTGCCATCACGGATCACGGCGTGGCCCAGTCCTTCCCGGACGCGTGGCACGCCGCAGGGGATAAGATCAAGATCCTCTACGGTGTGGAGGGCTATTTCATCAACAATGTGGATGACCGCATCGCCGTCCACGGTAAGGCTGACTGCGGGCTGGACGATGAATTCGTCTGCTTTGACATTGAGACCACCGGCCTGAAGGTGGACCGGGAGGCCATCACGGAGATCGGCGCGGTGGTGCTGAAAAACGG
>CAZFJB010000112.1:0-4793 GCA_964519775.1 uncultured Oscillibacter sp. | reverse complement strand
GGGAAAAGTAATATCTGCTTGCAGGGAGGAGATTTCAATAAATCTCCTCCCTGCTTTTTTACCACACCAACAGAACTGGACCTGCTTTGCGATTCTTACAGGAGGAAACAGCGTGGAATTACTGCTCGATCGGACTTTTGCCTTTACCGAGGCGGATGTCCTGAAAAATGTTCTTATCCCCTTCCGGCTGGAGCGGGATTATGACCGCCTGGTGATCCATCTTCACTACAGTCCCAAGGAGATCCGAGACCCGGAGATCATTATGCCCCAAATTCAAAAATGCGTGGAGACCTACTTCCCCGCCGGCTATCAGCTCTCTGAGACGGACATGGAGGAATATCGGTCTCTGCTGAATTTTGTCACCCTTTCCCTGGATAAAAACGGAGAATATGTGGGCTGCGCCCACCGTCACCCGGCTGACCAGCTTTTGAGCATCTCCGCTGGCGGCTCCAGCTACGGCATGGCCCCCACCGCCGCCTCCGCCGGAGATTGGCGCGTGGTGCTTCATGTGCAGGCTGTGATCACCGGGACCATTGATTATCGGCTTCAGATCTTTGGAATGGAAGGAGGCGAGCAGGATGCTGAAATACCGGCCCTTTGAGATGCACTGCCACACCCGTCACAGTGACGGGACCTTCCTGGTGCCGCAGCTTTTGGAGTCCGCCACGGCCTACGGCTTTGAGGGACTCGCTCTGACAGATCACAATGCCGTCACCGGCCTTTTGGAGGTCACCCCGGAGCTGGAGGCCCGCACCTGCCCCGTGATCCCCGGTATTGAGTGGACCACCTTCTTCGGCCACATGCTGGTGCTGGGCTGCAGCCACTTTGTGGACTGGCGTTTTGTCACGCCGGACACCATTGACGATGCCCTGTTGGAGATCCAGGCCGCCGGCGGCGTGGCAGGCGTTGCTCACCCCTGTGAGGTGGGCGCGCCGCTGATGTGCGGCTGCCACTGGGATTTCCATGTGACCCGCTGGGATCTGGTGGACTATGTGGAGATCTGGAATGGCGATGATCCCCATATGTGGGCCAAGAACAGCCAGTCCATCGACTGGTACAACGCCCTGCTGAACCGGGGCTATCATCTGCCCCTGACTGCCGGGCGGGACTGGCACGGCCCTGACCGCCCCGGTCACGTTCCGGTGATGAGCGCCACCTATCTGGGGCTGGATGGAGATGTGTCCATCGCCAACGCGCTCTCCGCCATTCGGGCAGGCCGGAGCTATGTGACCCTTGGCCCCACGCTGGACGTCGCGCTCCATCAGAATGGCCAGACCTTTGGGCTGGGCCAGACGGCACGCCCCGGCCCCGCTGTGGCGCGTGTGACGGTGGGTATGGAGGATCGCCGCGCGATCTGGGACGCGCATCAGATCCGCCCTCAGTTCATCCGCCTGACTGCCAATGGCCAAACGCTGGCTGAGCAGCCTTATACCGGCGAGGCGGCGGAATTTTCCCTGCCGCTGGTCCCCGGCTGGCTCCGGGTGGAGCTGCACGGCACCGTGCTGGACCGGGAGACCGACAGCATTGCCCTGACCAGTCCCATTTACATCTCGGATGAACGGGGACACTGATTGCGAAGGAGGATAATAAGTTGAAATTAACAGTGATCGGAGGCGGCGGTGTCCGCTCCATGTTCCTGGCAAAAAGCATTGCCCAAAAGGCGGCAGCGCTTCACATTACAGAATTGGTGTTCATGGACAACGATCCGGAAAAGCTGCGGATCTACGGCGGACTGGCCGCCCATGTGGCCCGGATGCTGGACCCGGAGCTGACGTTCCGCCTGACCACAGACCCTGTGGACGCGGTGCGGGACGCCGACTATGTAATCACCACCATCCGGGTGGGCGGCGACCATATGCGTGTCCGGGAGGAACGTATCGCCCTGGCCCAGGGGGTATTGGGACAGGAGACCACCGGCGCGGCAGGGCTTTCCTTTGCCATGCGGTCTGTCCCGGTGCTGGCGGAGTACTGCCGCTTGATCCAGGCGCACGCAAAGCCAACCGTCAAAGTCTTTAACTTTACAAATCCCGCAGGCGTGGTCTCTCAAACGCTGCGGGACATGGGCTACGATTTTACCTACGGCATCTGCGACGCTCCCAGCGGGATGCTGCACCAGTTTGCCGAGCTTTACAACGTGGACCCTGAGCGGATCAGCGGCGAGTGCTATGGATTGAACCATCTCTCCTTCTTCCGCTCCATCAAGGTGGATGGCCAGGAGATCATGCCGGAGCTGATCGCCCGGGAGGATGCCTATACCGAGACGGATCTGCGCTTCTTTGAGCCGTCCCTGCTCAAGCACATGGGCTGCGTGCTCAATGAATATCTCTACTATTTCTACTACCGGGAGCAGGCTGTCAGCAACATTCTCCACGCGCCGCAGACCCGGGGCGAGGTCATCGAGGACATCAACCGGCAGATGACGGCGGAGCTTTCCGCCCTGGATATTGAAAACGACTTTGAAAGCTGCCTGCGCTGCTTTGAAAAGTGGTACGGCCGCCGGGAGGACGCCTATATGTCCAACGAGACCGGCATCCGCCGCACAAAGCCCTGGAAATTTGACGTATTTTCCCCGGATGCCGGCGGTTATGCCGGTGTGGCGCTGCGCTTTATTGACATTATCGAGTCCGGCAAGGCGGGCAGCATGATCCTCTGCGCCCCCAATCAGGGAGCCATCCCCGGGCTGCGGGCAGACGACATTGTGGAGATCACCTGCGACATCACTCCCAATGGCTGTGTTCCCCACCCGGTCACAGACGGCGATGAGCGGGCTCTGGAGCTGATCCGCCGGGTCAAGGCCTATGAACGGCTGGCCTCCAAGGCCATCCGGGAGAGAAGCCGCACCGCGGCCATCGACTGCCTGACGCTGCACCCGCTGGTGAACTCCTACTCCCTGGCTGTGAAGCTGGTGGACGCCTACATCGCCTTGAATGAGGGATACTGCGATGGTTGGAAGTAAGAGCTTTGTCTCCGGCGCCGCCAGCGTGAATATTGACCTCTTCTTCTCCGGTCTGCCCCGGCTGCCGGAGGAGGGGCAGGAGCTTTATGCCCAGGGCTTCTCCCTGCAAATGGGCGGCGGCCTGCCGGCAACCCTCATCAATCTGGGCCGCCTGGGCGTACCGGTGCGGATCCAGACCGGTCTTGGCCGGGATCTGTTCTCCCAGTTCGCGGAGCAGGCCTTTCGTGAGGCGGGCGTGACCCCCTGCAACCTCTGCCCGGACACGACGGACATCCCCCTGAACATCTCCGCCGCCATGCTGACCCCCAGCGACCGCACCTTCGTCTCCTATTCTGATGGCTTCCCCATAACGGACCAGGTGCTGGAGCAGCTCTACCAGGCTTCCACCGGCGCGGCCATCTGCGCCATGGACCCCCGCTTCCCGGAGGTCTATCAAAAGCTCCATCAGGAGGGTACACTGCTGACGCTGGATACCGGCTGGGATGACGAGCTGTCCATTCAAAAATACCGTCCTTTGCTGGAACTGGCGGATTTTTACACGCCGAATCAGAAGGAGGCCATGAAAATCACCGACACCGACTCCCCGGAGGAGGCCGCACGGGTCCTCAGCGACTTTTTCCCGAAGGTCGTGGTGAAGCTGGACGCCTCCGGCTGTCTCATCCAGGAACACGGCACGCAGAGCGTGATCCCGGTGATCCCCACCTATATCCATCAGGATTCCACCGGCGCGGGTGACGCCTTTTTGTCTGGATTTCTGTATGGCCTGTACCATGACCGCTCTCTCGCGGAGTGCGTGCTTTACGGCAACATCACCGGCGGCAAATGCGTTACCGCCGTGGGCTGCCTGACCGCTTACTGCACGGAAGCGGAGCTGCTGGAAACGGCGGCACGATACCAAAATTTATTGCCATAAAGGAGTTTGGATATGAGACTGATCCCCGCGGAAAACTATCTGGACCTGAGCCGCAAGGCCGCCGATCTCATTGCCGCCCAGATCCTGCTGAAGCCGGCGTGCGTACTGGGCCTTGCTACCGGCTCCTCCCCCCTGGGCGTTTACCAGGATCTGATCCAGCGCTGTCAGGCGGGCACGCTGGACTTCTCCGCCGTCCGTTCCGTCAACCTGGACGAATACCGGGGGCTGGACGCCGACCACGCGCAGAGCTACCACTATTTCATGCGCCATAATCTCTTTGACCATGTCAACATGGACCCCGCCCACATCCAGATCCCCAACGGCACGGCGGAGGATGCCGCCGCGGAGTGCGCCCGGTACGACGCGGTCATCCAGGCATACGGCGGCATTGATCTGCAACTTCTGGGCATTGGCCGCAACGCCCATATCGGCTTCAACGAGCCGGACACCTGTTTTGTCGGGGGCACGCATCTTGTGGAACTGACACAGAGCACCATTGAGGCCAACACCCGCTTCTTCACCTCTGAGGAGGAGGTGCCCCGTCAGGCTTTGACCCTGGGGATGCGGGCCATTTTGCAGGCCCGGCGGGTACTGCTGATCGCCAGCGGCGCTGACAAGGCTGATGCCCTGGCCGCAAGCTGCTTCGGCCCCATTACGCCCCAAGTCCCCGCCTCCATTTTGCAGCTCCACCCGGATGTCACCGTGATCGCGGACAGAGCGGCGCTGTCCAAATGCCCCGCGGAGCGCCTGTAAAGGCGGTCCGCCCTGTTGGGCAAGCGGAATTGAACAGAACCGAGGGATGCCAATGGCGTTCCTCGGTTTTTTGTTTATGCTTTGTCCCCATGGGCGATTTTTGTCTCCCTTTTACCTTTTGGACTGATTTAGGATTATCCAGCAATCCATCCGTCGAAATGCACAGAAAAA
>CAZFJB010000111.1:0-4848 GCA_964519775.1 uncultured Oscillibacter sp. | reverse complement strand
TGGAGCAGATCTGCGGCAGCGAAGTGGTGGTGGAGTATGACAAGCTCATCGACCGCCAGTTGGAGCGGGCGGCTATCACCTCCATCTCCGGCTTTGCAAAGCTGTTTACCGACGCGGCCAAGGTGCTGAAGGTATAAGAGATCAAAACCGTGCCGTGCCGGGGATCCCCGGCACGGCGGAACGGAAGGGGGAAGGATCAGGATGACAACGTTGACGCTGGCGGCGGAGCTGTGCGGCGTGGAGGCGGCGGACACGCTGCTGACGGCGCTGTGCGACACGGCGGAGCGCGCCTGGGAAGGGCGGCTGAAAAGCGGCGTTTCCCGGGAGATGTGTGAGGAGACGCTGTGGTGCGCGGCGGCCTTTACCGCGGCGGCGGACTATCTGGGCAAGCAGGTATCCGGCGGGGAGTCCTTCACCGTGGGGGATGTGACGGTGAAGAGCGGAACGGGACAGTCTGTGTCCGCCATGGCAGAGGAACTGCGGCGGACGGCGGAGCGGCTGATGGAGCCCTATGCCGTTTCCGGCAGCTTTTGTTTTCAGGGAGTTCGGGGATGAGGGGGCTGGGAGAGATCCTGGCCCGGTATGGCCAGACGGTGACGCTGCGGGAGAAAAGCGGTGAGCGGACCATACAGGCGTTTTTGCAGCCGGATGTCAGCCGGGAGGAAACAGTTCCCGGCGCGCAGACGGCCATAGGCTGGGTGGATACCCGGCTGTGGCGGTATATCGGCACGGCGGAGGTGCAGCCAGGGGATGTGATCGTCTGGAAGGAGACGGCGTACCGGGTGCGCAGCAGCCGGGCATACAGCCTGGGGGACAGGGCGCATCACTGGTGGGCGTCTTTGGAGATGGAACAGGAGGCTGAGGCGTGAAGGAACTATCACAGATCCGGGAAGCGGTGGTGACAGCCCTGCGGGACGCCGGCATCCAGGCTGTGAGGCGGTTTCCGGCGGAGCGGGCCAGGGCGTACACCGGCGCGGTGGCGGCGGTGGGCGTTGGCATGGCCCAGGGTGAGAGCGTGGGCTTTTGCCACTATCTGGGTGAGATGACGGATCAGGAGACCCAGGCGGTGCGGGAACGCTACGGCAAGGAAGTGGCAGGGGAGATCATCGTGGAGCTGCGGGCCGCCCGGGCGGCGGACTGCGAGGAAGGCTGCGAACAGGCCGCGGACGTGCTGCTGGGCGGCTTGCCGGAGGGCATCCGCACAGGGACGCTGAGCTGGGAGGCCATCACCTGGGAGAAGAGCACAGGGATGTTCCTGCGGCGGGGAAGCCTTGCGTGCAGGGCGCTTTTTTTGGCGGAGAGTGAGGCGGAGTCCGGAGTGTTTCTGGATTTCCGGTTGAAAGGAGTATTGACGTGAGCAAGACGGGACATGAGCGGCCGGGGGTCTACTCGGTCTATGACGCTTCCGGCGTGACATCTGCCGGAAAGGCGCCGAAATGGATCGGCGTGGCGGCACTGGCGGTGAAAGGGACGGCCAATGAGGTGGTGACGCTGACGGGATACAGCGCCGGTGTGGAAGCCTTCGGCGAGGATGCCGCCGACACACCGGGGATGAGCACGGTGCTGAAGCTGCTGTTTGAGAATGGGGCTTCTACCGTGTGCGCGGCGCGTGTGGAGACCGGCGGGGATCTGGAGGCCTATCAGGCGGCATTCGCCGCTCTGGCGGAGCATGACGTGCAGGTGATGGTGTGCGACAGCGGGGATCTGGCAGTGCAGAAAGCGCTGAAGACCGCTGTGGAGACCGCGTCTGCGGCAAGGCATGAGCGCATCGGCGTGATCGGCGCGGACGGCGAGACGGCATCGGAACTGGTGACAAGAGCCGCGGGGATCAACAGCGAGCGCATGGTGCTGGTGGGCCCGGATATGAAGGATGAAAAGGGCGGGGATCTGTCCGGTGTGTTTGCCGCGGCGGCAGTGGCAGGTGCCATTGCCGCCGGCACGGACCCGGCGCTGCCGCTGAATGGAGCGGTCCTCTACGGTATCAGCGGCTTGCAGAGCAACTACAGCGACAATGACATCGACCTGTTGGTCCGGGGCGGCGTGACGCCCCTGGAATGTGTGGGCGGTGTGGTGTCTCCGGTGCGGGGCATCACCACCCGGACCAAGACCGGCAGCGCGGATGACGCCACCTGGCGGGAGCTGACCACGATCCTCATTGCGGATGACGTGATCCCGGCGGTGCGCGCGGCCCTGCGGGCCAAGTTTGCCCGGGCAAAGAACACCGCTCAGGGCCGGGGGGCTATCCGGGCCCAGACCATCGTGGAGCTGGAGAAGAAAAAGAATGCCCAGATCATTGAGGATTACGGCGAGGTGACGGCTACGGCCTCTCAGGATGACCCCACCGTGTGCCTGGTGGAGTTCAGCTTTGCCGTGGCCCACGGCCTGAACCAGATCTATCTGACCGTGCATCTGACGGTTTAAGGAGGGAAGAAGATGAAGGGATTTCCTACCAGCGCGGACATCTATCTGGAACTGGACGGCCGCAAGATCGCCGTGGTGCAGAGCTACCGGGCCAAGGCGGCCAAGTCCAGCAGAAACGTGGAGGCTTTCGGCGAGAGCGAGCCGGTGGCAACCATTGAGGGGCAGAAGAGCTACACCGTGGAGCTGACAAGGCTTTACGCCACGGACACCGCCATTTCCGATGGTATCGATTTTTACGGTTTGACGGATTTTTCGCTGGTCATCTGCAAGCCGGACCGGAAGGTCATCTACAGCGGCTGTGAGTGGAGCGGCATCCAGGAGGATGGCGAGTTGAACGCCACCGTGGCGGAGAAGGTGACGCTGACGGCGGCGCGGCGCATCGAGACAACGGCATGAGAGCGGTGGACGAGCTGCGGCCCCTGACGGCGGGGGCGCTGCTGGAGCTGTGGCGGGGATACCGGGAGACGGTCCCTGATCCGCTGGAGCGGACGCTGCTGTGCAACGCTGCCATTTTGCGGGAAAGCTGCCGCTTTCAGGGGGAGACGGTCTACAGCGATGAGGCGGAAGTGCTGCGGGATCTGACACCCCGGGAGATGGAAGACCTGCTGGGGATGCTGACGGATGACCGGGAGACACCGGGGGAGCGCAATCCGGCATTTGACGAGGACCGTTTCATGGCGGAAAAGGAGGCGTGAGGCAGTGGATTACTTGCAGAGCCTTTGGCGGCGGCAGGAAGCGCTGCTGCTGCGGCTGCTGATCGGCGGCGGACACCGGGAGGAGACCGGGGCGGAGGAGGAACCGCGCCGCGCGCGGCAGGCCGCACTCCCCACGGAAGCAGGGCGGGAGGAGATCTCCCGCCCCGGAGGCCAAGCGTGGGAGATGACGGCGGTGCGCCGCCCCGCAGAGCGGGGAGAGGAGGAGACACACCGCCTGAGACGCCGGGAAGAAGCGGAGATGGCAGGGCAGATGATATATGATGCCGGTTTGGCGGAACTGGAGGCCCAGGCGGAGACATTTCACCAGATCCGGCAGGCGGATGCCCTGTGGCGGCCGGCCGTGGGAGAAGGGCTGCCGGAGGTGGCGCGCAGCTTCCGGGAGAGCCGGGGGACCGGGATGGACGCGGCGGCCCTTTCCAGAGCCATCCAGCGGGACGCCCGACGCTATGACGGTGGATTTACCATGTATTAAGGAGGGAGTGGAGCGATGAGACTTTCCTCCATGCGGTTTAAGGATTACACCTGGCCCCACAACCCGGAGACCTTTGTGATGGAGTACCGGCGGCAGGTGGCGGCTCACAAGGTGCCCCTGGGCGGCTGCGTTTTGCAGGATCTGGGGGCGGTTTACCGGATCTTCCGGGGTGAGGGCGTGTTTGCCGGGGATGGGGCCTATGAGGAGTTCCGGGCGCTGGCAGAGGTGTTCCGGGAGGCGGGGCCGGGGATGCTGGCCCATCCTGTGTGGCAGACGGAGCGGGCGTATTTCGTGTCGCTGTCTGTAACGGAGGAGCCGAAGCCGGACTATGTGCGCTATCAATTCGTCTTCTGGGAAGATGATGGGGCCTACAGCGGGGGATTGAAGGAGAGTGATGACGGCGGCGCGGCGCGAAAGACCGTGACCGTCACACGGAGCGATGGCGGAAGCGGCGGCGGGACGTACACTGTGCGGCAGGGGGATACCCTGTGGGGTATTGCCAAGCGGTATGGCGTGGGGCTGACGGCGCTGATCGCCGCCAACCCGCAGATCAAGAATCCCAATCTTATTTATCCGGGAAATGAGGTGAAGCTGCCGTGACAGGACGGATCTTTACGGCGGATCACCATGTCTACGATCTGCCGGAGCTGCTGGAATGGACGGTGCGGCACACGGGGACGGTGCCCTGCGACAGTTGGAGCGTGACGCTGGCGTATGAACGGGAGATGGCGGAGATCCTGCCTATGGCGGCGGGGTTCGCGGCCATTGAGGCGGGGAAGACCATGCTGCGGGGGATCGTGGACGAATACAGCGTGGAACTGGACAGCGGCGGGAAGACGGTGACACTGGCCGGGCGGGGCTATGCCGCCCGGCTGCTGGACAATGAGTCCAGACCGGTGACCTACGAACGGGTGACGCTGCGGGAGCTGCTGCGCTGCCACGCCGAGCCATACGGCATTACGGTGGGGGCCGCGGCGGAGATCCAGTCCACGGCACCCTATACCGCCGGGGCGGGGGTGAGCCAGTGGAAGGTCATTTCGGATTTCTGCCGGACCTGGGGCGGCTTTCTGCCACGGTTTGCCAAAACCGGGGAGATCCTGGCGGAGCCGGAGACGGACAGCGGGCGGCGGATCATCCTGGATGATGACAGCCCGGTTTTACGGCTGAATTTCCGGGAGGATCACTACGGTGTGCTGACGGAGGCGCTGGTCATCGACAAGCGGCAGAATATCAGCTATT
>CAZFJB010000110.1:0-4883 GCA_964519775.1 uncultured Oscillibacter sp. | reverse complement strand
GTTTATGTTTGTACCCGGTGTATGCGTTCCGGTAAGGTCACCAGAGCGATCTAATGTGCAAACAAAACTCCCGGACATTCGTCCGGGAGTTTCTTTATGCCGTCTCCCCTATTAATATAAAACCGCCGGCTGCTTTGCGGCCGGCGGTTTTTCGCTTCTTTTTCTCTCAGAGCCAGGTGGTCTCCGTCAGTTCGTCTTTCTTGGCCCGGCACATGAGATCCTCCACGACATCTTCCACGGCTTTCCCGCAGTAGAGTACCTCGTAAATGCTGCGGCAGATGGGCATTTCCACACCCTCCCGCCTTGCGAGCTGGTGGATGCTCTCAGCGGCGTAGTAGCCCTCCACCACGGCGCCTACCTCCTCCATGGCCGCCTGGACGGTTTTGCCCTGGCCGATGAGAATGCCCGCCCGGCGGTTGCGGGAGTGCATGGACGTGCAGGTGACGATCAGATCCCCCATGCCGGCAAGGCCGCCGAAGGTCTGCCGGGTGCCGCCCAGCTTTTCTCCCAGCCGGGTCAGCTCCGCCATGGAGCGGGTCATCAGAAGGGCCTTGGTATTGTCCTGATAGCCCATTCCATCGCACGCGCCGCAGGCCAGCGCCACCACGTTTTTCATGGCAGCGGACAGTTCCACACCCACGATATCCTCGCTGGTATAGACGCGGAAATAGTCGTTCATAAAAGCGTCCTGCACGATCCGGGCCACCGACAAACAACGGCAGGCTGCCACGCAGCCGGTAGGCAGGCGAACGCTGACTTCCTCGGCGTGAGAAGGACCGGAAAGGGCAACCACTTTACAGATATTCCCGGTGGTCTCCTCCAGGATCTGGCTCATGCGCAGGTTGGTGTCCCGCTCGATGCCCTTGGAAACGCTGACCAAAACGGTTTCCGCCGTCAGATACGGGGCGATCTTCCGCCCGGTCTCCCGCACGGCAAAGGACGGCGTGGCGCACACCACGATCTCCGCCCCCTCCAGACAGGAGAGATCGCCGCTGTTCTTTAAAGTTTCCGGCAGACGGACGCCTTGCAGCCGGGGATTTTCCCGGCCGGCCTCCATAGCCGCCGCTTTGGCAGGGTCATGGGACCAAAGCGTCACATCGTGACCGTTGTCGCAAAGGACCATGGCCAGCGCCGTACCCCAGCCACCGCTGCCGACTACAACTGCTCTCATGTCCCTACCTCCTACTTTTTCTTGTGAAAGCTCAGCTTGTTCTCATTTCCCGCCAGCAGACGTCGGATGTTGCTCCGATGCTTCCACACCACCAGTCCGCCGCACAAAAACGCCAGCACGATGATCACCGGCTCAGGATAACAGTACCAGGAGATAAAGGGAAAGCTGGCCCCGGCCCAGACGGACCCAAGGGACACATACCGGGTCAGCGCGGTCAGGATCAGAAATCCGCCCCAGACCACCAGCGCGATGCGCCAGTCGATCATCAGCGCGATGGTGCCGCCGGACAAAATGCCCTTTCCGCCCTTAAAGTGGAACATACAGGGGAACATATGCCCCAACAGGCAGAAAAGTCCCGCCCAGTATTTGGCAAGCGTATGGTAATAAGCTGTTGTATCCGCAGCGGAAATAAAAGCGGTAAAGCCGCTGAACATCAGCCAGCGGGCGATCATCAGCGCCGCCACAGCCTTGAGCACATCGCACAGGATGACCACGAAGGTCAGCGGTCCGCCGAACACACGGTGGAAATTGGTCAGTCCCGCGTTGCCGCTGCCGTGGCTGCGCACATCGTCCCGCAGAATGTACTTGGAGACGATGACCGCCCCGTTGAAGCAGCCGCAGAAGTACGCGATCACCGCCGCAAAGGCCAGGATCAGCGGCAGTGGCGCCCCGTTGGGAAAGAGAGCGGACATACTCACTCCTCCTTCTCGCCCTTCTCCCGGATGGAGAGGATGATAGGCGTACCCTCCAGTCCGAAGGTAGAGCGGATACAGTTTTCCAGATAACGCTGATAGGAGAAATGGAACAGACGCCGGTCATTGCAGAAGGCCACGAAGTGGGGCGGCTTCACCCCCACCTGGGTCATATAGTAGATCTTCAGGCGGCGGCCCTTGTCCGTGGGGGGCTGCACCCGGGTCTGAGCATCTGCCAGAACGGTGTTGAGCATACCGGTGGTGACCCGGAAAGCCGCCTGGTTGGACACATAGTCGATCATCTCGAAGAGCTTTTCCACCCGCTGACCGGTCTTGGCGGAGATGAAGAGAATGGGCGCGTAGGTCATGTAGCCCAGCTCCCGGCGGATATCCTCCGTCATGCGGGCCATGGTCTTGTCGTCCTTTTCCACGATGTCCCACTTGTTCACCACGATGATGCTGGCCTTGCCGGCCTCATGGGCCAGACCCGCCACCTTGGTGTCCTGCTCGGTAACGCCCTCAGTGCCGTCAATGAGGATCAGGCACACGTCCGCCCGGTCGATGGCCATGGTAGCCCGGAGGACACTGTATTTTTCAATGTCCTCGTCGATCTTGGAGCGCTTGCGCATACCGGCAGTGTCGATAAACACAAAGCTGCCCTTGTCGTTGGTAAAGCGGGAGTCGATAGCGTCCCGGGTGGTGCCGGCCACGTTGGAGACAATGACCCGCTCCTCTCCCAGGATTTTGTTCACCAGAGAGGATTTGCCGGCGTTGGGCTTGCCGATGACCGCCACCTTGATGGCGTCGTCCTCCTCTTCTTCCTCATCCTCCGGCGGGAAATACTGGATGCAGGCATCCAGCAGATCGCCGGTGCCGTGGCCGTGGACAGCGGAGACGGCGATGGGATCACCCAGGCCCAGATTGTAGAACTCATAGATGTCCGGGTTCTGGCCCTGGTCCACCTTGTTCACCGCCAGCACCACCGGCTTGCCGCAGCGCTGGAGCATGGAGGCCACTTCCTGATCGGAGGCGGTCATGCCGGTCTTGATGTCGCACAAAAAGACGATGACCGTGGCATTGTCAATGGCGATCTGGGCCTGAGAGCGCATAAACGCCAGGATCTGGTTGTCCGTCCGGGGTTCGATGCCGCCGGTATCCACCAGGGTAAACTTCCGGCCCCGCCAGTCACTCTCGCCGTAGATACGGTCCCGGGTGACGCCGGGGGTGTCCTCCACGATGGACAGCCGCCGGCCGATGATCTTGTTGAACAGCATGGACTTGCCCACATTGGGGCGGCCCACGATGGCAATAATAGGTTTCGACATAGTTTCTCCTTCCTCAGCGGCCGCGCTTCTTCACCCGCGCCGCCCCAATTTGCCGCCTTTCGCGGCGGCGGGCCGGTTTTCCAGCCCAAGAGGTCAAATCAATTTTATTATATCCGCCATTTTGCCGGATAGCAAGGGAATCTGTCCACTTTTCGCAGCACTTTCCTATCTTTTCCACCGGCAGAGGCGGTCATTGTGACAAAAGTAAAGGAGGGAAGAATCCTCTTCCCTCCTAAAGCAAGCATTTGGCTGATTACTTCGCCGCCACAGACTTGACGACCTTGACCTGACGGCCATTGTAGCTGCCGCACTCCTGGCACATTCTGTGAGGCAGGTGCATAGCACCGCATTTGGGGCAGGCAACGAGGCCGGGGACCGCCAGCTTCCACACGGAGCTGCGTCTCTTATCGCGTCTTGCTTTGGATACTTTTCCCTTGGGTACTGCCATTGTGACACCTCCTTGATCTACAAAGGCCAGTGGCCTTATTTTTACTTTATTTGTTCTCCAAAAGCTTTGCAAGGGCTGCCAGACGGGGGTCCACTTCCTTTTTGCAGGAGCATGGCCCTTCGTTCAAATCGGCACCACAGCGGGGACAAAGCCCCTTGCAATCTTCAGAACACAGAGTTTTGGTATCCATTCCGAGGATGAACGCTTCCCGGGCCAGCTCGCCCGCGTCCACCTGACCGTCCTCCAGAAGGACGATCTCACTGTCGCCGTCCTCATTCTGGAGCTCCTCCGCCAGTATGCAGTCATAGGGGACTTCCTTCTCCTGAAGAAATTCCTTTCCGCAGCGGTCACACACCGCATCCAGCGTCGTGCGGGCTGTCAGGGAAAGCTGAAGGACCTCCGCCCGATTCCGAACCTCGCCCTCCACAATGACGGGCCGACTGATGGGCGTTCTCCCTCCGAATTCCATATCGGACAGGTCCAGCTCAAACTGGAATTTGGTCCCGCTTCCGGGGGCATGAAGAATGGGTCTAACGTCAATGAGCATAAGTCACCTCGTAATGACACGTTTAGTATTATAAGGGATTGACTACCTAATGTCAAACAATTTTTTTAATTTTCCGCCGTTTTTTTCAAATTTCTTAAAAGCGGTCAGATCTCGTCCTCCGGCGGCGCGTCCTTTTTCTCCGGGATCTCAAATCCGAGTATTTTCAGCTTGAAGCCGCCGCGGATGCGATCATAGCCCGCCGCATGATAAGCGTCCCGGGGCCAACGGGCCTTCCAGCGGTCCCGCAGGACGGCGGCAAAGGGCCGCAGCTCCGCTTCCTCCAGCAGCATGGGGGTCAGATACCCTACGATGACCTGCTTGGTCTCCACCTTTGCCGCACTCCGGTCCCAGAAGCGCAGCTTCTTCCAGGAGGCCTCAACAGCATCCAGCAGAGCGTCTGCCAGCGCGTCCAGCCCGGTCTCCCCTGCCGCCGCCGCTACTGCCTCCCGGAAGATCCCGGCATAACGATCCTGATATGCTCCAAACGCCTCTTCATAGCCATAGCGGTCAAATTTGGCCAGCCACGGCTTCGGGTCCGCCACGGCGGGCAGCATCCGTTGGATCATAAAGCGTCCTCCCCGTCGGTCTCCGGCTCGTCTTCCGTTTCATCAGCCTCCGGTGCGGCGGCCGTCTCAAGTCGGGCGGCTTCTTCCGCCCGGGCAGCCTCCTCCGCCAGCTCGTCGTTCCACGTGGTGGGGTC
>CAZFJB010000109.1:0-4892 GCA_964519775.1 uncultured Oscillibacter sp. | reverse complement strand
TGATCCGCTCCGGTCGGGAGGAGCAGGCTATGATGACCACCCTGGCAGGGCTGGTGGTGGTCATGATGATCCTGGTGCAGGAGATCAGCGGATTGTTTCAGATGATCAAGACCCTGTTTGACCTTTGACCATGGAGCTGGTGATCCGATGGACCGGTGTCTGCCTGGTGGCGGTGGCGCTGGGTCTGACCCTCCGGCGGAGCCAGCCGTCTCTGGCGCTGCTGCTCTCGGTCGCCGCCGTGGGCGGGGTCTTGTGGGCGCTGGCGGAGCCGCTGGGTACGCTCCTGGCGTTTTTAAGGGAGCTGACCGCCCGCTCCGGCGTGCCCCAGGCGCTCTTCGCCCCCCTTTATAAGACTCTGGGGATCGCCCTGGTGGTGCGGCTTGGGTGCGGTCTGTGCCGGGATGCCGGTGAGAGCGCTCTGGCTGCCGCGCTGGAAACGGCGGGGGCGGTCTGTGCCTTGCTGACGGCCCTTCCGCTTTTTGAGGCGGTGCTGGAATTGATGACGGAGCTGATCTGATGAAGTATTTCAAATGGTTTTTCTGCTGCGCTCTGGCCGTCCTCCTTCTGACCCTGCCGGCGCTGGCCGCCCTTCCGGCGGAGGTGGAGGACGCCCTGCCCCGGGACGCCGCGAAGCTGCTGGAGGACGTCCCGGACTGGGACGGCGGCAGCCTTGCGGCGGGGCTTTGCTCTATCGTCTCCCGCCTGAAGGGGGATGCCGCTGCCCTGATCCGGCGGCAGACCCGGGGCGCCGCCTCCGTTTTTCTGGTAGTGATCCTGTGCGGACTGATCCAAGGGTTTTCGGAAGGGGCAGAGGAAACAGGCCGTCTCCTCACCATGGCGGGAACGCTGGCGGTCACGGCGCTGAGCGTCGGAGACCTGAATACCCTGATGGGAGCGGGCCGGACCGTCATCGGGCGGATCAACACCTTTTCCCAGGCGCTCCTGCCCGCTCTGGCGGCTATCTCCGCCCTCTCCGGCGGCGTGACAAGCGCCGCGGCACGGCAGGTCGCCACCGTCTTTTTCTCGGACCTTCTTCTGGAGGTGATCGATGGGGGGCTGATGCCCATGGTCTACCTCTACACAGGGGCGCTTGCCGCCGGAAGCTGCCTGGGGGACAAGCGGCTCCTGGCGGTAGCGGAGTTGATGAAGGCCATTTGCTCCAGGGCGCTGGCGGTATCCCTTCTTCTCTTTACGCTGTATCTCACCGTCAGCGGTGTGTTCGCCGGAACGGTGGACAGCGCCAGCATCCGGGTGACGAAGGCGGCCATCTCCGGGGCGGTACCGGTGGTGGGCGGTATTCTGGCTGAGGCGTCTGAAGCGGTGCTGGCCGGCTCCGGCTTGCTGAAGGGCACCGTGGGCGTATTCGGACTGCTGGGTGTCCTGGCTATCTGCGCCTATCCGTTTCTGGAGATCGGCCTTCAGTATCTGCTCTACCGGCTGATGGCGTTTCTCTCCGTGATGGTGGGAGGTGAGTCCCTCCGCGGCCTGATCCAGGGTCTGGGCGGCGCGTTTGGTCTGATTTTGGGGATGGTGGGCAGCAGCGCCCTGATACTGCTGATCTCCATTCTGGCCTCCGTGGCCGCGGTGAGCCTGTGATGGGGGCGGTGCGGGAATGGCTGGGTGCCGTGGCGGCTGTTTCTCTGCTGCTGGCGGCGGCCCGGTTTTTGATCCCGAAGGGACCTTTCCGGGAGATCGCCGCCTTCATCGGGGGACTCATTTTGCTGCTGGCGCTGCTGCGGCCCCTGCCGGGAATGAAGGGATACGATCTCTCCGGCCGTTTTTCCTCCTACCAAGCGGCCCTGGACCAGCGGCGGGACGCCCTGATCCAGGAACGGGAGACAGAGGTGAAAAAATACATAGAAGCCCGGACCGCTGCATATATATCGGACAAGGCGGAATCCATGGGCCTGCGCCTCCAGATCCACGTCACGGCGGAGGACCCCGGCACCGGCGTCCCGGTACCGGTCCGGGTGGAGGCGGAGGGCCCCAGATCCGAGACGCTGGCCCGCTGGATCGAGGCGGAGCTGGCGATCCCGGAGGAAAGACAGGTGTGGAATGAACATTAAAGGAGTGCGGAAGCTATGGGACCGATACAAATACGCGGCGGTCATTCTGCTGATCGGCGCCGGGCTGCTGTTATGGCCAGGTGGGAGCGGGCCTACGGAACGGGCTGGCCCCTCCATGGAGCCCGTGACGGCGGCCCCGGAGACTCTTCAGACAGCCATGGAGGAGATCCTGGGGGAGATCCAGGGCGTTGGGACCGTGCGGGTGCTGCTGACGATGGACACGGACGGCGAGCGGACACTTGCCCAAAACGCGGAGCTGCGCTACAGCGGCAGCGCCTCGTCGCCGGAGGATTATTCCAGAACGTCGGAGCCGGTACTGCTGGAAGGGGAGACCCGGGAGGAGCCCATCGTGACCCGGACCCTCTATCCCACCTATCGGGGCGCTCTGGTGGTGTGCCAGGGCGGGGACCGGGCCGATGTGAAGCTGGCTGTGACAGCGGCGGTCAGCGCCTTGACCGGGCTTTCCAGCGACCGCGTCACCGTGGCAAAGTGTCCGTGATCATTTGGAGGAGGAAAGGGACTATGCAGGGAAAATTGAAGCGAAATTTCGTAGTGGGCACCATGGCGGTGCTGGTGTGCGCGGCGGTGGGGCTGAATTGGAAGTATTCCTCCCAGGAGGCGCTGGACGCGGCGGAGGAGACCGGGACCAAGATCCTGGGGGAAGCCGCCCTGGTCAGCGGGGAGGAGGGCGGCCTTGCCGATGAAAACACCGTATACGAGGGGGACGACTACTTCGCATCCGCCCGGCTCACCCGGCAGCAGGCCAGAGACAGCGCCCTGGCGCTGCTGGAGGAGGCTGCCGCCCGGGAGGACGCCGGGGAGGAAGCTGCCGCCAAGGCTTCGGAGAGCATCCAGGTGATGGCCTCCTTCACACTGAAGGAGGCACAGATCGAAAATCTGGTCACCGCCAAGGGTTATACTGACTGTGTGGCCTTTATGGGGGAGGACGCCTTGAGCGTTGTGGTCTCCACAGAAGATGGGACGCTGGAGGCTGCCGATGTGGCCAGGATCACGGACATTGCCATGACGGAGACCGGCTACGCCGCCAGCGCCATTCGTGTGATGACCGCAAATTAGCTGTTGTAATTTTGAAATTTCTATGGTAGTATTACATATTAGAAAATTGCGAACGAACGGCATAGTTCAAAAGGAGAATCACTATGGCTGAAAATAAAGGTTACATGACCCTCTCCGACGAGCAGGGCAGCATCCACATCTCTGAGGACGTCATCGCCGCCATCGCGGTGGGCGCCGCCCGGGAGGTGGAGGGCGTCTCCGGCATGATGGGGACCCTGGGCACCAGTGTGGCCGATCTGGTGAGCAACAAAAAGAGCGCGCAGAAAAACGCCAGAGGCGTGAAGATCGACATGGCGGAATCCGGCCTGACACTGGATCTGTACCTGACGGTGGAGTACGGTCAGCCCATCCCTGACGTGGCGGAAAACGCCCAGAAGGCCGTCATCGCCGCTGTCAGCGCCATGACCGGCTGCACCGTGGAAACGGTGAACATCCATGTTGGCGGCGTCACGCTGGCCTGATGTGAAGAAGAGAGAGAAAAGGACAGGAATATTATGACACGGAATACCGCACGGGAAATTGCCGCGCATCTTTCCTATGAGCTGAGCTTTACCGATAAAAGCGTGGATGAACTGCTCCAGAGCCGTTTGACGGCGGAGGCCTTCGCGGAGCTGGCCGAGGAGGACCCCCTGTACGCTGACGCGCCCAACGCCAAGCAGACGGCCTACATCACCCGCCTTGTCAAGGGCGTGGATGAACACGCGGCGGAGCTGGACGGCTACATTTCCAAATACGCCAAGGGCTGGAAATTCGCCCGCATCCCTCTGGTGGCCTCTGCCATCATGCGGGTGGCCATGTATGAGATCCTCTACATGGAGGATATCCCCAACGGTGCCGCCATCAACGAGGCGGTGGAGATCGCCAAGAAGTATGAGACCCCGGAGACAGTCAAATTCATCAATGGCATTTTAGGCAGCTTCGCCCGGCAGGAGCTGGTCTGATCCATTATGAAAACCGGCAGAGCGGACGCGGCAGGGACCGCTTCCGCTCTGCTTTTCCTATTTCAAAGTCAGGAGGTAGCCGCTGGCCGCCGCTTTGACTGGAGAGGGCGTGTGCCATGGAACAGCATATTTTTACCGTCACTGAGGTCAACGAGCTCATTAAGCTCCTGCTGGATAACGAGCCCATGCTCTCCGGGATCTGTGTCCGGGGCGAATTGTCCAACTATAAAATGTACCCCTCCGGGCACCACTACTTTTCCCTGAAGGATGCCACCGGAGCCATCCGCTGCGTCATGTTCAGAGGACAGGCCTCCCGTCTGCGGTTCCGGCCGGAAAACGGCATGAAAGTGCTGGTGACCGGGCGGATCAGCGTCTTTCCCCGGGATGGCGCCTATCAACTCTACTGTGACAGTCTGACGCCGGAGGGCGCCGGTGACCTGGCCCTGGCCTTTGAGCAGCTCAAGGAGCGCTTGTACCGGGAGGGCCTTTTCGACGCGGAACAAAAAAAGCCCCTACCCAGATTTCCGGAACGCATTGCCATCGTCACCTCCTCCGCCGGAGCGGCCATCCACGACATGATCCGCATCCTGCGGCGGCGTTGGCCACTGACGAAGGTCATTTTGCTGCCGGTGCGGGTCCAGGGAGCCGAGGCACCGCCAGAGATCGCCGGAGCCATCCGGTACGCAGACAAGTGGAAGATCGGCGATGTGATCATCACCGGCCGGGGCGGCGGTTCCATGGAGGACCTGTGGGCCTTCAACGATGAGCGGGTGGCCCGGGCCATTTACGACTCGGAGCTGCCGGTGAT
>CAZFJB010000108.1:0-4989 GCA_964519775.1 uncultured Oscillibacter sp. | reverse complement strand
CACCAGCATGGTGCCGAAGTAGTTGCCCTGCTTGAGGGCCTTGCGGCAGTCTTCCTCGCTCATCTTGCCCTTGCGCAGCTCGAAGAGGGTGGCGACCATCTTGTCCATCTCGGCGAAATTGTCGGGATCCATGATCTCGGCGCCCCGGATGTTGAAGCCGGCGGCCTCGGCGGCCTTCTGAATCTCCTGGGCGTTGCCCACCAGAACGGGGGTCAGGAACGTGCCGGAGAGCAGACGGGCAGACGCCTCCAGGATGCGGGGATCGGTACCCTCGGTGAAGACGATCTTGCGGGGATGGGCCTTCAGCTTGTTGATCAGAAATTCAAACATTGTGATTCCTCCAGATTTTCAATTCAGAGAATAATTGGTTGATTCCACTCTTTATTATACACGCTCCGGCGGGCGGGTCAATAAACAAAGTGACAAATTCAGACGTGATTTTTCCGATTATTTGGGGCTTTGCGGAAAAAAACGACACAAAAGTATCGTTAAAATGCATAAAAAATGGGCCAAGGGGCAGATGCGGCTTGACGTACGGCATCAAAGGCGGTAAGATAAAGCGGTAACAAATTGTAACTTTTTTGATCGCTGATCACGATACAGGAGAATTATGAGCCAAAAGAGCCATCAAACATATAAGACCCCGGACTTCCCGAAGGAGGTGGGGACGGAGGAGACCCACCGTCCCCAGCGGCGGCACCGTCGCCTGCCGGCGGAACCCCAGGACCCCTGGGGCAAGTTCTGCTTCCGTGTGGGGAAAAAGCTGCGCTGGTTTGGCCGCCGCTGCCGCCGGGTCCTGCGGGAGGCCAAGGCCCACCGCTTCCCGGAGTCCAACCGCTTTTTGCTCCAGGTGCTGCTGATGCTCTGGAGCCTGCTGCCCGCCGCGGCCAGCCGGGTGACGGAGATCCTGCGGGGCCGCCGCCAGGAGAAGATCCACCGGGCGAACCGTCTGGCTATCTGGCTGGAAAACCGCTTTGAAAAGAAAAATCGCCTCCACTCCCTGCTGTTTCTGGTGGGGAGCTGCGCCGTGGCCGGCGTTGTCATCTTCTGCTCCATCTTCACCATGGGCACCACGGTGACCTACAACGGGGAAAAGATGGCCACCCTCGCCTCTCAGGAAGAGGCGGAGAGCGTCCGCAAGGAGCTGGAGAGCGTCACTTCCCGGACACTGGGCAGGACCTTCAAGCTGGACGATTCCCTGCTGCAGTATGATTCCAGCCTGGTGCGCCGCCAGGATCTGGAGGACAAGGAGGTCTATGAGGAGGAACTGTCCGACGAGATCGGTCTGGTGACCTCCGCCTACTGTCTGTACGTCAACGGCGAGCGCATCGGCACCACCCCCTACGAAGGGGCGCTGGAAGAGCTGCTGGAGCAGTTGCAGAAGGCCGCCTCTGACGAGGATACCATCTCCTGCGGCTTCAAAGAGGATGTGGAGGTTCGGCAGGAATATGTTCCCACGGACGAGATCATGAATCTTGGCTATATCGCGGAGCTTCTCTACAGCACCAAGACTGCCGAGGTCACCTATGAGGTGAAGAAGGGGGACACCTGGTCCCAGATCGCCTCCCGGAACGACATGACCTCCGCCGAACTGCAGGCGTTGAACCCCGGCTACAATATCAATAAGCTGCAGATCGGCGAAGTGCTGACCCTCTCCGCCTCCGTTCCCTATCTCACCATGACGGTGGAAAAGCAGGAGCGGTATCTGGACGATGTGGCCTACGACATCGAGTATACCGACACGGCCGACCTCTACCAGGGCGACTATAAGGTCACCTCTCCTGGTGAATACGGCAAGGCGGACGTGCTGGCCAAGACCACCTATGTCAACGGTGAGGAGACGGAGCGCACGGTCCTCTCCTCTGTAACGCTGAGAGAGCCGGTAACGGAGTATCGTCTCCGGGGCACCAAACCCCGGCCCACCTGGTATCCCACCGGCAGCTTCCGCTGGCCTGCCAGCGGCCGCATCACGTCTTATTTCGGCGGGCGGAAATCCCCCGGCGGCATCGGCTCCACCAACCATAAGGGCATCGACATCGCTGTGCCCAGAGGCACGCCGGTCTATGCCGCTGACGGCGGCACGGTGACCTACTCCGGCTGGATGGGCGGCTATGGCTATCTGGTGGAGATCACCCACGGCAACGGCTATGTCACCCGATACGGCCACAACTCCGCGCTGACGGTCAAGGTGGGCGCCCATGTCTATAAGGGCCAGCAGATCGCCAAGGCCGGCTCCACCGGCAACTCCACCGGCAACCATTGCCACTTTGAAGTGCGCTACAACGGCGTGGCCAAGAATCCCCTGAACTATCTGCCTTGACAGAGAGGCAAATTTTGCCTCTCTGTCAAGGCCTCAGAACTTTAATAAGTTCTGAAATTTTATTGAAATCGTGCAGGCAACCCCTCCAGGGTTATCTCCGGGCCAAGAGCCGCCGCTTTGCGGCGGTTGCCCTCCGAAATGCGCCTGCGGGCGCGATCCCGCACACACCCTTTACCCGCAAGGGGTACGCCATATCCGTAAAGCGGCAAAGCCGCTAACGGCTATGCAGTACCCGCAAGGGGCATGCGGCATCCGTAACGCTCCTTCGTCGCTCACGGCTGCCCAACCTTCCCGTTGCGGGAAGTTACTACGTTGTTAATGGTGAAAAAGGAGGACGCAAGTCCTCCTTTTTCTTGTTTTTTCTCCCCTTGTGTGCTATGATAATTTAGTTAGAGTATCTCTTCTTGGGGACGCAAAGGGCGCCCCGGTGAAATACAGACGGCGGTAAGGAGAAGGAATATGAAGGATCTGAAGGTTTTGATGCTCAACGGCAGTCCCCGGTCCAACGGAAACACGGCCCTGGCATTGCGGGAGATGGAGACGATTTTTCATGAAAGCGGCGTGGAGACGGAAACGATCCTGCTGGGCAACCGGGACATCCGGGGCTGCGTGGCCTGCAAGTCCTGTGATAAGCTGGGCAAGTGCGTCTTTGACGACATCGTCAACGAACTGGCTCCCAAGCTGGAGGCGGCGGACGGTCTGGTGGTCGCCAGCCCGGTGTATTACGCTTCCGCCAACGCCACCTTGATCGCCTGCCTGGACCGGCTGTTTTACAGCACGGGCTTTGACAAGACCATGAAGGTGGGGGCCAGCGTGGCGGTGGCCCGCCGGGGCGGCTGCTCCGCCACCTTTGACGAGCTGAACAAGTATTTCACCATCGCCGGGATGCCGGTGGCTTCCAGCCAATACTGGAACAGCGTCCATGGCCTGACCCCCGGTCAGGCGGAGGCGGACGAAGAGGGGCGGCAGACCATGCGGGTCCTGGCCCGGAACATGACCTTCCTGATGCGCAGCATTGCCCTGGGAAAGGAACGGTTCGGCCTGCCGGAAAAGGAACCCCGCGTTTATACGCATTTTATCTGATAATTTGGAGGAACCATTTTGAAGCGGGAAAATGTACTGATCTCTGAGGACGCCCTGGCGCGTCAGCGGACGTTTGAAGAAAAGATCCGGGCAATGTTTGCCGCCCGGGAGGCCCACCCCATCGCCTGCGTGGACACCTTCGGCTGCCAGCAGAACGTGGCGGACGGCCAGAAGCTCATGGGAATGCTGGCGGACTGCGGCTTTACCTTTACGGAGGACGCCAAGGAGGCGGACCTGGTGATCCTGAACACCTGCGCCGTCCGGGAACACGCGGAGCAGCGGGTCTTCGGCAACCTGGGTATCCTGACCCACTCGAAAAAGGAGAACCCGGAGCAGGTCATCTGCCTGTGCGGCTGCATGGCCCAGGAGGAGCGGGTCTCCAAGCGGGTGAAGGAATCCTACCGCCATGTGGATCTGGTCTTCGGCCCCCACGCCCTGTGGAAATTCCCGGAGCTTTTGTGGCAGGTCTACGAGACCCGCAAGCGGGTCTTTGCCGTGGACAATGAGGACGGCACCATTGCCGAGGGTATCCCCGTGGTGCGGGAGAAGGGTGTGAAGGCCTGGGTCTCCATCATGTACGGCTGCAACAATTTCTGCTCCTACTGCATCGTGCCCTATGTCCGGGGCCGGGAGCGGAGCCGGGACCCGGAATGTGTACTGCAGGAGGTCCGGGAGCTGGTGGCCGCCGGGTATAAGGACATCACTCTGCTGGGGCAGAATGTCAACTCCTACGGCAACGACCTGGACATCGACTATCACTTCCCGGATCTTCTGGAGGATGTGGACAAGATCCCCGGCGAGTACCTGATCCGCTTCATTTCCAGCCATCCCAAGGATGCCACTCCCCGCCTCTTTGACGTGATGGCCAAGTGCCACCACATCGCGAAGCAGCTCCATCTCCCGGTGCAGTCCGGCAATGACCGGGTGCTCAAGGAGATGAACCGCCGCTATACCCGGGCGAAATATCTGGAGGAGATCAACTACGCCAAATCCGTTATGCCCGGTCTGGTGCTGACCAGCGATATCATCATCGGCTTCCCCGGCGAAACGGAAGAAGAGGCGATGGATACGGTGTCTTTGGTGGAGGAGGTGGGCTTTGACGCCCTCTTTACCTTCATCTATTCCCCCCGCCCCGGCACGAAAGCCGCCGCCATGCCGGACCCTGCCACCCGGGCCGAGAAGCAGAAGTGGTTCGATAAGCTCCTGGAGGTCCAGAACGCCATGTCCGCCAAGCTCCACGCCGCCTATGTGGGCAAGACTGTCCGGGTGCTGGTGGATGGCCGGAGCGACGATGAAAACTTCCCCCTCTCCGCCCGCACGGAGGGCAACCGCCTGGTTCGATTGAAAGGGGCGGAGGAACTGATCGGCCGGTTTATCGACGTAAAGATCACAGACAGCAATACCTGGGCGCTGTATGGTGAAGCAGTATAATACGCTGGCTCCCGCCAGGGAGTATTCCCTAAATCCTTTCTGGCTCCCGCCAGGGGGGCATTGCCATGCCAAGGACGTGGGGCGCATTCTTTTCTGGAAAAGAACCCGCCCCACACCCCGGAAGAAAAGCACTGGGGCGTTTCGACTCGCCCCAG
>CAZFJB010000107.1:0-5002 GCA_964519775.1 uncultured Oscillibacter sp. | reverse complement strand
AAACTGCACCGGTGCCATGTTGGGGATCAGGATCTTGTGTGTGTTTTTCATGTCCGGCGTAAACCGGGGATATGTATTTTCCATAGTTACTTCTCCAATGCCGCAAAAAGGCTCCGCAGACGGATCCGCACCGCGCCCAGATTGGTGATCTCGTCGATCTTCAGCTGGGTATACAGCTTTCCGCCCTGACGCAGGATCTCCCGCGTCTCGTCCGTGGTGATGGCATCAACGCCGCAGCCGAAGCTGACCAGCTGCACCAGATCCATATCCGGCTGGGCACAGCAGTATTTCGCCGCCGCGTACAGGCGGGCATGGTACGTCCACTGGTTCAGCACCGTGGTCTTAAAGGGCTCCACCAGATGGGAAACAGAGTCCTCTGTCACCACCGCCGCGCCGAACTGGGTGATGAGGGTGTCGATGCCGTGGTTGACCTCCGGGTCCACATGGTAGGGCCGCCCTGCCAGCACGATGATGCGCCGGCCCGCCTTCCGTGCCTCCGCCATGATCTCCGCGCCTTTTTCCCGAACCTGGGCCATATGGCGGTCATACTCGGCGTAGGCCGCCTGGGCCGCGGCATGGATTTCGCTCCGGGGGATGGAGCCGAATTCACGCTCCATCACCGCCGTGATCTTCTTTTCAAAGTCCTTGGGCCGGTGGATGCCCACATAGTCGTAAATGAACTTTGTGCCCGCAAGGCAGCCGCAGTTGCCCTCCAGCACCTCCGGGTAATAGGCCACCACCGGGCAGTTATAGTGGTTCTGTCCCTTGCCCTCGTCAATGTTGTAGGTCATGCAGGGATAGAAAATGGCGTCCAGCCCCAGCTTGGCCAGAAATTCAATATGACCGTGGGCCAGCTTCGCCGGGAAGCAGGCGGTGTCGCTGGGGATGCTCCCCTGCCCCTCCAGATACAGCTTCCGGCTGGACATGGGGCTGTGGACCACCTGGAAGCCCAGCTTGGTAAAGAAGGTGTGCCAGAAGGGATACAGTTCCCAGAAATTCAGCACCCACGGCAGCCCAACGCGGCCCCGCCGGTTCTCTCCGGGCTTATAGCCCAGCAGGAGCTGGCGCTTGTACTCGTAGAGATTCCAGCGTGCCTCGTCCTTCACGCCGGTGATGGGCCGCTCGCAGCGGTTGCCGCTGACGAGCCTGCCGCCGTCAGAAAAAGTGTTGACCGTTAGCTGGCAGTTGTTGCCGCACAGGCCGCAGGCCCGGTTTTCCGTTTCCCTGTGGAAGGCACGCAATTCTTCCGCCGAAAGCACTGTGCTGGCTTTTCCCTTTACAGTCTTTCCCATGCCGTACAGCGCCGCGCCGTATGCCCCCATAAGGCCCGCGATGTCAGGGCGGATGACCTCCACCCCCATCTCCTTTTCAAAGGCACGCAGCACTGCTTCATTATAGAACGTGCCGCCCTGGACCACCACATGGCGGCCCAGCTCCTCCGGTGACGATGCCCGGATGACCTTATACAGGGCGTTTTTCACTACGGAGATGGAAAGGCCCGCGGAAATATTTTCGATAGACGCGCCGTCCTTCTGGGCCTGCTTCACACTGGAGTTCATAAACACCGTGCAGCGGCTGCCCAGATCCACCGGCCGGTCCGCGAACAGACCCAGCTTCGTGAACTCCTCCACGCCCCGGCCCAGCGCCTGGGCAAAGGTCTGCAAAAAGCTGCCGCAGCCGGAGGAGCAGGCCTCGTTGAGGAAAATGTCGCTGATGGCGCCGTTTTCGATCTTGAAGCACTTCATGTCCTGGCCGCCGATGTCGATGATGAAGTCCACCTCCGGCAGGAAGTGCTTGGCGGCGGTGAAGTGAGCCACCGTTTCCACCACACCGTAATCCGCGTGGAAGGCGGCCTTGGCCAGGTCCTCACCGTAACCGGTGGTGGTGACAGAAGCGACCTTCAACTGGGGGTGCGCCTCATAAAGGCCCAGCAAAACGGACCGCAGCAGTGCGATGGGGTCTCCCTGGTTGGGCTGATAGTCGGTATAGAGCAATGCGGCATCCTCATCCACCACCGCCACCTTCACCGTGGTGGAGCCGGAGTCGATACCGATATGGACCGGCTTGGCGTAATTCGCCGGGAAATCCGACCGGGGCACCGCCGCTTTGGCGTGGCGGGCCTTGAAGGTCTCATATTCCGCCTCATCCACAAACAGCGGGGGCTGAGAGCGGTACGTTTCCGACACGCCGTGGCGCTCCAGCGCCTCCGCCGTTTCCATCAGGTCACGGGTCTCCTCGGCGTAATACGCCGCGCCCAGGGCCACAAACAAAAGGCTGTTTTCCGGGCAGGTGCCGGTGACGCCCAGCGTCTCATCAAAGCTCTCCCGCAGACACTTGGAAAAAGTCAACGGGCCACCCAAATACAGAATGTTCCCCTGTATGGGCCGGCCCTGGGCAAGTCCAGCGACTGTTTGATTGACCACCGCCTGATAAATGCTCTTGGCGATATCGGCGGGTTTTGCCCCCTGGTTGATCAGGGGCTGGATATCACTCTTGGCAAACACGCCGCAGCGGGAGGCGATGGTATAGGTCTTCTCCGCCACCTGGGCGGCAAGATCCATCTCCCCCGCCTCCATTTTCAGCAGCGTTGCCATCTGGTCAATAAAGGCACCGGTGCCGCCGGCGCAGGAACCGTTCATGCGGACCTCCAGGCCATGGGTCAAAAAGAGGATCTTAGCGTCCTCTCCCCCCAGCTCAATGATGACGTCCGTCCCCGGTGTCAGGCGCTCCGCCGCCACACGGGTGGCGAACACCTCCTGCACGAAGGGGGCATCCACGCTCTCCGCCATGCCCATGCCGGCAGAACCGGAAACGGCAAACACCGCCTCCCGGCCAAACCGCTCCGCTACCCGGCGCAGCAGCTCCGCGGACTTTTCAACGATATGGCTGTAGTGCCGCTCGTATGTATGGTATATTACATTTTCCCGCTCATCCAGTACCACGCATTTGATGGTGGTAGAGCCTACGTCCAATCCGACTCGCAAAAAATTGCCTCCTCTGGCTTTTTAACATATCAGCTATTATGTTACCGTTTTTCGCCGGATTTCTCAATGTCAAAAATGTTGATTTTTCGTGAATAATTCGTTAAGAAATCGATTTGCGCCAGGACTTCCCTCCCGTGAGATTCTATGCTATAATGCCATTGAAAAGACGCTTGAAAGGACCTGACACCATGGAAACCGTTCTGATGCACACCTGCTGCGCCCCCTGTTCCCTGAGCTGTATCGACCCGCTCCGTGCCGAGGGGATCGAACCCACAGCCTTTTGGTACAATCCCAATATCCACCCCTGGAAGGAATACGAGGCCCGGCGTGATTGTCTGCTGACTTACGCTCCCACCATCGATCTGAAGGTCATCGTAAAAGAGGAATACGGCCTGCGGCCCTTTGTGGAGCAGGTGGCCGGGGACATTGACCATCGCTGCACTTACTGCTATCAGCACCGCCTGGAAGAGACCGCACGGTATGCCGCGGAACACGGCTTCGCCGCCTTCACCTCCACCCTGCTGGCCAGCCTCTATCAGGATCATGAGGGCATCAAGGCCGCCGCGGAGCGGTACGCCAAGCAGTACGGCGTGGAATTTCTCTACCGGGATTTCCGCCCTAATTTCCGCTCCGGCAACCAGCGGGCAAGAGAGCTGGGCTTTTATATGCAGAAATATTGCGGGTGCGTGTTCTCTGAGGCTGACCGCTACCAAAAGCAGATCCAGCGGGACCAGAAGAAATTTGCGGAACAGGTATAACAAAAATAATGTGAGGAGATCAACCCCAACAGAGGAACCGCCCACAGACACAACCGGACCAGTTTGGGCACAGGGGACAGAGACAGACGGTCCGCTCTTTCAGGGGCTGAACCTGGACGGTGTGGGCGATGGGGACGATGAAGCCTATGTCAGTGTTTTTCAATACGGTGACTACGTGGAAAAGATCACAGTCCTCCGTGTCCATTTGGGCACAGGTGAAACCATGGCAAACGTTTTTCCGATATATGGCTGGTGTAATTTCTCTACCGGAAACCTGTTTTCCGAAGATAGAGACGCAATCATACTGAAAGTCGCTGACCGCGGCAGCACTTACGGCGCGGCACATCTCTTTGTTTTGAACATTACCCCGGCGGGCACAGACCCGATCCCGGAAAGCACCGTCCGCATGGACACCACGAAAGGCATTTGCCTGCATTCCGGCGCTGATCTCCCGGAAAGGTATCGCACCGACTTCGCCGGGTCTGCCAGCATCACCGCGAACACAAAAGTCGTCGATATAGCCGATTCCCCGCTGCAAGGCTTGGAGATCCACGCCGCAGGGGATATCATAGAGGGACAAAAAGAGGACGTGTCTCATGTTTTTTACTGGGTCGGCGGGAACTCCTGGACTGATGATGGCTGGGCGCTTTGGGAAACTACGCCGTAACAAAAGGCGGGAACATCGCACGATGTTCCCGCCTTTTTATGCCTTATTCTGTTGGTTTGTCTTTCACACCCGGCCAATCATCAGTTTCTCAAACTGTGCAGCGGGGCCGGGATGCGGCCGCCTCGGGTGATAAAATCGGCGGCGGATTCCTTGTGCACCGGCATGACCGGGGCGCTGCCCAAAAGGCCGCCCATCTCCACCGTGTCCCCTACGTTTTTTCCGGGGGTGGGCAGCAGACGGACAGCGGTGGTCTTGTTATTCACCATGCCAATGGCCGCCTCGTCGGCGATGATGGCGGAGATGGTCTCCGCGCTGGTATCGCCGGGGACGGCGATCATATCCAGCCCCACGGAGCAGACACAGGTCATGGCCTCCAGCTTGTCCAGCGTCAGGACCCCTACCTCGGCGGCGGCAATCATGCCCTCATCCTCAGAGACCGGGATGAACGCGCCGGACAATCCGCCCACAGAGGAGCTGGCCATAACGCCGCCCTTTTTCACCGCGTCGTTCAGCAGGGCCAGGGCCGCCGTGGTGCCGTGGGTGCCGCAGACCTCCAGGCCATTTCCTCCAGGATCCGGGCCACAGAGTCCCCC
>CAZFJB010000106.1:0-5002 GCA_964519775.1 uncultured Oscillibacter sp. | reverse complement strand
CGGGGAAGCAGGCTTGCTTCCCCGCTTTATTTGGTATATGATAAAAGTTGTTCTGTTTGAAAAAGACAGTAAATAAGGAGAAACACACATGATTTTTGAAAGATCCGGCGGAGCTGTGGACTGGATCATCGTGGGTCTGGGAAATCCGGGCCAGAAGTATGAACACACCCGCCACAATATGGGCTTTCTCACAGCGGATCTGCTGGCGGAGCAGCAGAATGTGAAGCTCAACAAGGTGAAATTCAAGTCCGCCTATAATATCCTGCGCTTTGCGGGCCAGAAATGCCTGGTGATGAAGCCCCAGACCTATATGAACCTCTCCGGCGAGGCCGTGCGGGAGGCGGTGCAGTTTTACAAGGTCCCCGCTGACCATGTGCTGGTGATCTATGACGATGTCTCTCTCCCCGTGGGCAAGCTGCGGGTGCGGCCCACCGGCTCTGCCGGCGGTCACAACGGCATCAAAAACATCATTGCCCATCTGGGCACCCAGGATTTCCCCCGGATCAAGATCGGCACCGGCGCGCCGGAAGGCGGCGGCGCGGAGATGATCGACTGGGTCATCGGCGTGCCCTCCCAGGCGGAGCGGAAGATCCTGGCGGAGAGCTTTGAACAGGCTGTCAAGGCGGCGGCGTGCATCATCGAAAACGGCTGCCAGAAGGCAATGAACAGTTTTAACTAAACCAATGGTCCCCTGAATATGATCCATAGAGGCACACACCGTCCCCCCAAGGGCGGCGTGCGCCTGTCTGCGCGTTCAGTTTTCGGAACTTTTCAGAAGTAAGGAGGCATTCCATGGAGGCATTCCTCAAGACATTGCAGACCCTGCCGGAGGTGGCCGAACTGATGGCCCGGGTGGAAAACGGCGGCTGCCCCGCCGTTTTGACCGGCACCGCCCCGGTGCAGCGGACCTGCATCGGCGCGGCGGTGGCCGCCGGCACCGATCGGCCCATGGTATTCCTCTGCGCTGACGAGCGGGAGGCGAAACAGACCGCCGGGGATCTGCAAAGCCTCACCGGCACCGCACCGGTCATGCTTATGGCCCGGGAGTGGCAGTTCCGCCCCGGTGCCTTTTCCTCCCGGGAGTGGGAGCGCAGCCGCCTGGCGGCGCTGCGGCAGATGGCTGAAGGCGGCGTGTCCGCCGTGGTGGCCACTGTGGATGCCCTGATGACCCGCACCCTGCCGCCGTCACGGCTGGCGGCATTGTCCGTTACCCTGCGGGCCGGAGAGCGGATCGACCTGAAGGAGCTGACAGAGGGCCTTTTACGGGCCGGCTACAGCCGGTGTGACCAGGTGGAGGGCGTGGGCCAGTTTGCTCTGCGGGGCGGCATTTTAGATGTATTCTCCCCCCTGATGGACCAGCCGGTGCGCTGCGAACTTTTTGACGACGAGATCGATTCCCTGGGGACTTTTGACCCCGGCACCCAGCGGCGGACGGAGAATATCGCCTCCGCTCTGCTGCTGCCGGCGGCGGAGGTGCTGCCCCACCTGACCCCCGGCGGTGTGACGCGTCTGGCGGAAGAACTGGAAAAGCTGGCAGTCAAGTACGAGAAAAAGCCGGACATGGCAGAGGCGGTGCGGACGCTGCGGGCAGATGCCGAGCGCTTCCGCAATGGCGCGTCTGTGGAGGGCCTGGACCGATATCTGCAGTTCATCTGCCCTGACGCCGCCAGCGGCGTGGATTATCTGCCAGCAGACGCCATCGTGTTTTTGAGTGAGAGCGGGCGGATCGAACAGCGGGTGAAAAACGTGCTGCTTCAGCTCCGTCAGGACACGGAGGCACTGATGGAGGCCGGCGCCATGGTGGGAGATGGGGCGGAGGTCTGCCTTTCCGACACGGCGCTGTACGCAAGGCTGGCGGACTTCCCTGTGATCATGATGGACGCGCTGCCAACCTCCCGCCATCCCCTCTCACCCAGGGGGCTGCTCTCCATCAACGCCCGGCAGCTCAGCTCCTATGGCGGCAGTCTGGAAACGGCTGTCACGGATCTGGAGCATTACCGCAGCAGCGGCACCGCGGTGCTGGTCCTCTGCGGCGGCGAGGTCCGGGCGCGGAATCTTCTGCGGATGCTGGAGGAGCGGAATATTCCCGCCGTGCCGGATCTCAAGGGAACGGCTATGCCCCGGCCCGGCGAGCTGCGGATCACGGTAGGGGCGCTGTCTGCCGGATGCGAGTGGCCGGCGCTGAAACTGGCCGTTCTGACGGAGGGACAGCTCACTGCCCCCACCCAGAAAAAGCTGAAGCTGAAAAAGGACTCCAACCGGCAGAAGCTCCAGTCCTTCACCGACCTTTCCCCTGGTGATCTGGTGGTCCATGTCCACCACGGTATCGGCCGCTTCCTGGGTATCCAGCGGATGCCTGTGGACGGTGTGGAAAAGGACTATATCAAGATCGACTACGCCGGCGGAGACTGCCTCTATGTTCCGGTGACCCAACTGGACCTGGTGAGCAAGTATATCGGCGGCGGTGAAGACCAGGAGCGCACCCGGCTCAACAAGCTGGGCGGCACCGAATGGGCCAAGCAGAAGACCCGGGCCAGAAAGGCCGCCAAAGATCTGGCGGCGGGCCTGACCAAGCTGTATGCCGAGCGGCAGCGACGGCCCGGTTTCGCCTTCTCCCCCGACTCCCCCTGGCAGGCGGAGTTTGAGGAGGCTTTCCCCTACGCCGAGACCGGCGATCAGCTCCAGGCCATTGCCGACATCAAAAAGGATATGGAAAAGCCGCGGCCCATGGACCGTCTTCTCTGCGGCGACGTGGGCTACGGCAAGACGGAGGTGGCCCTCCGGGCGGTGATGAAGTGCGTGCTGGATGGTAAGCAGGCCGCCATTCTGGTGCCCACCACGGTGCTGGCCCAGCAGCATTACGCCACCGCCTGCGGCCGTTTCCGGGAGTTTCCGGTGCGGATCGAGGTCCTCTCCCGCTTCACCACCGCCAAAGAGCAAAAGCGCATTTTGGATGCCGTCAAGGGCGGCAGGGTGGATCTGTTGATCGGCACCCATAAGCTGCTGCAAAAGAATATGGAGTTCAAGGATCTGGGGCTGCTGATCATCGATGAGGAGCAGCGCTTCGGTGTGACCCACAAGGAGCGGCTCAAGGAGATGAGCCGCCAGGTGGATGTGCTGACGCTTTCCGCCACCCCCATCCCCCGGACGCTGAACATGGCCCTTTCCGGTCTGCGGGATATGTCCACCATTGAAGAACCCCCCGCCGACCGCCAGCCGGTGCAGACCTATGTGCTGGAGCACGACTGGGCCATTTTGGAAGATGCCATGCGCAAGGAACTGTCCCGGGGCGGACAGGTCTACTACCTTCACAACCGTGTGGAGACCATCGATCTCACTGCCTCCCGCATCCAGAAGCTGCTGGGGCCGGAGGCACGGGTGGTCACCGGCCACGGCAAGATGAGCGAGCAGGAGCTTACCGCTGTGATGCAGGCCATGGTGGACGGTGAGGCGGACATTCTGGTATGCACCACCATTATTGAAACCGGCATCGACATCCCCAATGTCAACACCCTCATCATTGAGGACGCGGACCGGATGGGCCTGGCCCAGCTCCACCAACTGCGGGGCCGCATTGGCCGCAGCGCCCGTCGGGCCTATGCCTATCTCACCTACCGCAAGGGGAAAATTTTGCAGGAAGTGGCCTCCAAACGGCTGACGGCTATCCGGGAGTATGTGGAATTTGGCTCCGGCTTCAAGATCGCCATGCGGGATCTGGAGATCCGGGGCGCGGGCAATCTGCTGGGGCCGGAACAGTCCGGTTATCTGATGAGCGTGGGCTACGATCTGTATCTCAAGCTGCTGGAAGAAGCGGTGCTGGAAGAGCGGGGCGAGGAAAAGCAGGTGGAGACCGAGTGCGCCGCCGACCTGACCCTTTCCGCCAACATTCCGGAGCGGTATATCTCCTCGCCGGAGCAGAGGATGGATCTCTACCGGCGGATCGCGGCCATTCGCACCAACGACGATGCCTCCGATCTGATGGACGAGATGATCGACCGTTACGGCGAGCCGCCCCGGCCTGTTCTGGCCCTGCTGGACGTGGCGCTGCTGCGGGCGGCGGCCGCCAAGGCCGGCGTGTCCGACATTACCCAGAAGCAGGATGCCCTTCGCTTCACCCTGGCGGTGTTCCGGCCGGAAGCGCTGGTACGGGTGTGCGGTATGGCGAAGTACAGATTCCGCCTGACCCTCTCCGCGGGAGAAACGCCGATGCTGACGCTGAAGCTCAAACCCGGTGCGGACGTGCTGGAAACGGCGCTGGAACTGGTGGAGGATCTGAAACTGGCCACACAGGAGACGAGCAAGCCGTAACCAATCAAAATGGCATAAAAAGCGCCCCATCCTGACGGATGGGGCGCTTTCACGTGTCGAAAAAATCTTTTCGCCCCGCTCCAGCAATTTTCAAAACACTGAAAAAGTTTTGAAAATTGTTGATTTAAAAGGCGCGGGAAACCCCTGATAGGTTATCTCCAGGCCAAGAGCCGCCGCTCTGCGGCGGTTGGCCTCCGAAATGCGCCTGCGGGCACGATCCCGCGTGCACGCTTCCTTTCCGTTGCGAAAAATTCCGTGAAAAAAGTACGCTATCCGTCAGGATAGCGTACTTTTTGTATCGGTTTTTACTTCGCGGCCTTGGCTGCCTTGATGGCCTCGATCAGCAGCGGGGTGACCTTGAACAGGTCGCCGGCGATGCCGTAATCGGCGATCTCGAAGATAGGAGCGGTGTCGTTTTTGTTCACGGCGATGATGCACTCGGAATCCTGCATACCGGCCTTGTGCTGGATGGCGCCGGAAATGCCCAGAGCGATGTACACCTTGGGATGGACGGTCTTGCCGGTCTGGCCCACCTGATGGTCAGCGCTCAGCCAGCCGCTGTCGATGACGGCACGGGAGCCGCCGACCACGCCGCCGAGGACCTCCGCCAGCTCTTCCGCCAGCTTGATGCCGCCCTCAACGTCCTTGCTGATACCACGGCCAACGGAGACGATGAAGTCAGCGCCGATCAGGT
>CAZFJB010000105.1:0-5009 GCA_964519775.1 uncultured Oscillibacter sp. | reverse complement strand
CCCACCGGCACCGGCAAGACCTTTGCCTACGGCATCCCCATCGTGGAGCATATCGATCCGGAAGATGAGAGCGTGCAGGCGGTGATCCTGGCCCCCACCCGGGAGCTGGCCATCCAGATCACCGACGAGCTGCGGCTCCTTTGCAGCTATAAGCCCGGTATCCGGGCCGTGTGCCTGTACGGCGGCGCCCCCATCAACAAGCAGATCGAATCACTGAAAAAGCACCCCCAGATCGTGGTGGCCACCCCGGGGCGGCTCAGCGACCACATGAAGCGCCGCACCGTCCGGGTGGACAGCGCCCAGACCGTGGTGCTGGACGAGGCGGACCGGATGCTGGACATGGGCTTCATCCACGATGTGACCCGTCTGCTGGACAAGATGGACAAACGGAAAAACCTGGGACTCTTCTCCGCCACCATCTCCCGGGAAGTCATGGACATCGCCTGGGTCTATCAGCGGGACGCGGAGGAGATCACCGTCCGGGAGGACGAGCAGAACAAGCCCGACATCAAGCAGTTCCGCATGGACGTCAGCTACGACGGCAAGGCGGAAGCCATCGCCAGGATCCTGAATGAGACCGGCTTTGACCGCTGCATGGTCTTCTGCAACACCAAGGGCAACACGGAGCGCATCACCAAGTTCCTGCAGATGCGGGGCATTGACGCTCAGTGCATCCACGGCGATATTCCCCAGAAAAAGCGGGAGCAGGTGATGGACCTGTTCCGCAAGGGCACCCTGCGGGTCTTTGTCTCCACCGATGTGGCCGCCCGGGGCATCGACGTGGACGATGTGGACATCGTCTTCAACTGCGACATTCCTGACGAGAATCAGGATTACGTCCACCGCATCGGCCGCACCGGCCGGGCAAAGCGCCAGGGCGTGGCCGTCAGCTTTGTGGCGGACTTCCCCTCCAAGATCCGGATGGACGACATCGCCAAAAACACCCGGAACGAGATCCTGCCGGTGAAATTCGGAGATGACGGCAAGCTGACCATGGCATAAGACACAAAGAAACGGACAGGAAGTTATGAAACTATGGAAACGCGGCGCGGCCCTGCTCCTGGCACTGATGTGCCTCTGGAGCCTGACGGCCTGCGGTGAGACCGTACAGCCGGGGGAGAGTCTTTCCCTCTCCGTCTCTGTGGGGAACACCCCCGACACCTATGATCCCATCTACGCTCAGGAGGTAGGGGATCAGACGATCCTCAACCACCTCTATGAAAACCTGATGCGCCTGGATAAGGACGAAAACGGGCAGATCGCAGCGGTGAACGGCGCCGCCAAGAGCGTGGACATTGAGGAAAATACCGATGGCACCGTGACCTACACCTTCCGCCTCCGGGGCGGCAAGTGGTCGGACGGTGTGGAGGTCCGGGCCTCGGACTTTGTGTACGCCTGGCAGCGTCTGGCAGACCCCGCCACCGGCTCCGCCTACGCGTCCCTGCTCTCCATCGTGGCGGGCTATGAGTCGGCCCGGGCGTCCGGGGATATGTCGTATCTGGCGGTCAGCGCCAAAAACAGCAGCACCTTTGTGGTCACGCTGGACGGCCATTATGACTGGTTTTTGCGGGAGGTCTGCACCTCCATCGCCACCATGCCCCTGCGGCAGGATGTGGTGCGCCGTCTGAAGCAGGCCGCCACGGAAGCCAACGACGCCCTTCCGGAGGGCGAGTCCCCCTACCGCTGGTGGTTCGACCCAACCAAGCTGGTGACCAACGGGCCCTACACCGTTGCCGCCAGGGAGGGGGGCACCCTGACTCTGGCCCACAACGCCGCCTACGGGAAAAATCTCACCGGGCCGGAGGAGCTGGTCTTCCACTTCGGCACGGCGCAGGCGGCTCAGGGGCTTTACGATCAGGAGACGCTGGATGCCGTGTGGCCCCTGTCTGAGGCCCGGATGGCAGAGCTGGCGGAGGCGGACGAGACATGGCTGGCCGAGCCGGTGCTGATGACCTACTCCGTCCTTTTCAACTGGCAGCATCTGGAGGAGGACGGCATCCGCCGTGCCCTGAGCCTTTCCATCGACCGTAACACTCTGGCAGGTCTGGCCAGTGTCACCGCCCGCCCGGCGGAGGGGCTGGTGCCTCCCGGCGTGCCCCACGACACAGAGGACTTCCGCACCTGCGGCGGTCCCCTCATTGAAAATGACCCGGAGGGCTATGAGGAGCGCTGTGCCCAGGCGGTACAGCTCATGCAGTCCGCCGGATACGACCGGGGCTCGGACCTGGGGACGCTGGAATACCTCTATGTGGACACCGGTTCCAACAGTGCTGTGGCCGAGGCCCTGTGCCAGATGTGGCGGCAGGTCCTGGGGCTGGACATCACCCCCCGGGCCATGACGGAATATGAACTGATGACAGCGCTGCGGAGCGGCGAGTACACTCTGGCCGGTTTGGAGATCGATGCCGTCTGCAATGACGCGGAGTGCTTCCTGATGGACTGGACCACCGGCACGGCCGACAATCTCCTCCACTATGAAAACAGCGCCTACGACACGCTGATGCACATCATTGCCGCCGCGGAGGATGGCTCCGCCCGCATGGGCTGCCTCCACGACGCGGAGGATCTTCTGCTGGAGATCGACTGCGCCCTGGCTCCCCTGTATACAGAGGGCACCGCCTGGGAACTGCGGGACACCTTCTCAGGTGGCTTCCGGGACCCCAGAGGCTGGTTCGACTTCCGGGGCGTTTACCTGAAGCCCGTCACCATTGGATAACAAATAACAAAAGAGCGTCTGTCACACGAATGACAGGCGCTCTTTTATCTTATTTTCTGGTCCGGCGGGCTGTGGAGGAACCGATGCCCAGCTCCATGCGGTATTTGGCCACGGTGCGCCGGGCAATGGGGATACCCTCCTGCTCCAGCAGCTCCCGCAGGTCCTCATCACTAAGAGGCTGGGCCGGGTCCTCGTCCCGGAGGCACAGCAGCAGCCGCTGCTTTACCGCCTGACGGGACAGCCCCTGCTGTCCCACTGCCCTGCTGAAAAAGTACCGCAGAGGATAGGTGCCCTGGCGGCACTGCAAATACTTGTCCCGCACCGCCCGGGAGACCGTGGAGGGATGCAGCCCCAGCGTCTCCGCCAGAGAGGAGAGGTTCATGGGGACCAGTTCGCTGTTTTTCCCCTCAAAAAAGTCCCGCTGGATCTCCAAAATGGACTCCGCGCAGCGGCGCAACGTGCCGCCCCGGCGCTCCAGACTCTCCAGCAGCCATTTGGTCTGCCGCAGCTTCTCCCGCAGATAGGCTTTCGTCTCCGTGTCGTCACTGGACTTGGCCAGATCGCTGTAGTAGGCGCTGACGGAGACCCGGGGCAAATAGTAATCGTTCAACACCACCCGCAGTTCTCCCTCCAGTTCCACGATGAACACATCCGGGCGGACGTACAGCGTGGGCTCGGAGGGCTGAAAGGCCCGTCCGGGATGGGGGTCCAGGGCGGCAATGGCCTTCTCCGCCGCCTGGATCTCCGGCACGGTGGCCCCCAGGGCCCGGGTGATGGGGCCGTAATGCTTGCGGCTCAGCTCCGGCAGGAACCGGGCGGCGATGTCCATGGCGTAGGGCACGTTTTTCTTCTGGCGGCTGAGCTGCAGAACAAGACACTCCGACAGGTCCCGTGCCGCCACGCCGGCAGGCTCCAGAGATTGGAGGGTATCCAGCGCCTGATCCACCAGCCGTTGGGGGATCTTCAGCTCCGCGAGGCCCTCCAGATCCTCCTGGGCCAGGTAACCGTCCTCATCCACCAGCTCCGCCAGATACCGGCACAGGGCCAGCAGGGGCTTGGGCAGCCGCAGCCGCTCCAACTGATCCTTCAAAAAGGCGGACAGGCTGTCCAGTTCCCGGTCTATAGCCCCCGGTTCCGGCGGAGCCTCCTCACCGTGGGCAAGAGAGCCGCCGAAGGTACCGGCATCCAGCCAACTGGCCTTCTGCCGCAGCTCGGCATAGGCTGTGCGCAGCTCCGCCGCCTCGGTCAGTTCCAGAGTGGGGTTCTCCTCCGACAGCTTTCCCAGGTACTCCAACAGCTCCTGAGAGTTCATCTGCAAAACCTCCATGGACTGCATGAGCTGGGGGGTCAGCTTCAGGGTCTGGCGTAATTCTGTTTTCAGGGAAACAAGGCTCATGGGTCTTTTCCTCCAGCCCCTGTAGGGCGTTTAGTTCAGTGTCTCCGGGACCGATCTGACATATTTCGCGATCTTCCGGGCAGCGGTGGCCTGGGAGATGCCCAGTTCCCGGGCCACCGCCACGGTGGTGCCGCAGCGGCGGTAGGAATCCCGGATGATCTGCCCCTCAAAGGCGTCCATCCGCTCCGCCAGGGTCCCCTCCGCCGCCGGCAGGACCGCCGCCTCGCCGCCGAACTCCAGCGGCAGGGCCGTCACGTCCACAATGGGGTCCTGGGCGGTGATGACCAGCCGCTCCATCAGGTTTTCCAACTGGCGGACATTGCCCGGCCAGTCATACTGTTCCAAAAAAGCCACGCACCGGGGACTGAGGGCAAGCTGCTTGCCGTATTCCCGGCAGAACCGCTCCAAAAACTGGTGCGCCAGGGGGAGGATATCCTCCCGCCGCTGCCGCAGGGGCGGGATGTGGATGCGGATCACGTTCAGCCGGTAAAAAAGGTCAGAGCGGAAAAGGCCCCGCTGGACCTCCTCCTCCAGATTGCGGTTAGTGGCTACCAGCAGCCGGAAGTCCAGCTCGATGCGCCGGGTGCCGGAGAGGCGCTCCATAGTCTTTTCCTGAATGAGCTGCAGGAGCTTGGACTGGATATGGGGCGGCAGCTCGCCGATCTCGTCCAGAAACAGCGTGCCGTGGTTGGCCAGCTCGATCTTGCCGATCTTGCCGCCGGAGGCCGCGCCGGTGAAGGCGCCCTTTTCATAGCCGAACAGCTCGGATTCGATCAGATTTTCGTGAAGAACGGCGCAGTTGACCTCGATAAACGGGCCGTTGGCCCGGCTGCTCATGGCGTGGATGCTCTTGGCCACGGCGCTTTTGCCCACGCCGGTCTCGCCGGTGATGAGGAT
>CAZFJB010000104.1:0-5016 GCA_964519775.1 uncultured Oscillibacter sp. | reverse complement strand
CGCGCGGCGGGGGCTTTGCGCGTCCCGCTTCGCTGCCCCGCGGAGGGGGAAACTGGCAGATCTGATCGTTCGTGCGGCAAAAAAACAGCGGTGCCGGACCGGGCACCGCTGTGAAAAAGCAAAGGGAAAAGGACACGCTACTTAAATCATAGCACATCTTTCCCGTTTTGCAAGGGCTTTTCCCTGAAAAGTCCCGCCGAAGGGGCTGGCTTTATAAACAAATTTAAAACAGAGAATTTGGCATTGTCTTTTTCTCAGGTTTATGGTATGCTGTATTCACGAAAAGTCCCCGTGCCCTTGGCGCGGAGACCAACAATGACAGGAGTGATCGACTATGGTTAGATTGATTATGGGCGTCAAGGGTTCCGGTAAGACCAAGCAGCTCATCGAACTCATCAACACCGCGGCGAAAGATGAGGCGGGCAATGTGGTCTGCATTGAGCCCAAGCGTGATATGTCCTACAACATTCATTATAATATCCGGCTGATCGACGCCCAGGAATATGATCTGCACAATTATGAGGTGTTCCGCGGCTTTATCAGCGGCCTCTATGCCGGCAATTATGACATTTCTCAGGTGTTTATCGACAATCTGTGCAAAACCGTGGACACCACTGTGGACGCGGAGACAGAGAAGTTCCTCAACTGGCTGGACACTTTCGGCGAGAAGAACAACATCAAGTTCACCGTGACCATCAGCGGTGACGTGGATTCCGCCACCGAGGGCATGAGAAAGTTCCTGTAAGGGAAAACGCCTGTATACATCGACCCCCGCTCTGCTATCGGCAGGGCGGGGGCGTTTTGCCTGTATCCACACCCCCGGAAGCGGCGGCAAAATCCGGGGGACTGGCACGTTTCATATTTTGCTATGCTTTTGCATAGCAAAATATACCCATTGGGGGTATAAACACGCAGGCAGAAGGTTTCACCGCGCACAGCAAAGCGGACGGCTCACGCCGTCCGCTTTGCTGTGTAAGATAGAGAAAAGAGAGGGAAAATAGTATCAATGAGTTCTTCCTGATGGATCCATCTTACGGACCTTTTTGGGAAAAGTCAACAGCCGGGAGACAACCTTCACAATTTGTTTACAAAGCAAACGGTAGGGCGGATTTTGTTCATAATTCATTCAAAAAATATTCAAAAAATACCAGGAAATTCCCTATTGACTATCTATGGGATAGGCGCTATAATTAGCAAGCTAATAATTAGCGGACTAACGAATCGGAGGCGTGATATGAGAAAAGACTGCGGCGGATGTCTGCCGGAAGGGATCCGCCTGGGCCCGCTGCTGGGCCATGTGGCCCATCTGACCCGGGAGCGCATGGACGCGCGGCTGGCTCGGTACGATGTGACGCCTACCCAGACCCATGTGCTGCTGTACCTGGCAGCCAAGCGGGAGGATGTGCCGCAGCGGGACGTGGTGGAGCATCTGCGGGTCAAGCCCCCCACGGCCAACGGCATCCTGGACCGGCTGGAGGAAAAGCGGCTCATCAGCCGCCGGGCAGACCCCAAAGACCAGCGGCAAAAGCGGGTAGAGCTGACGGAAAAGGGCCGGGAATTGCAGGAACAGCTGCAGTTGGCCTTTGACGAAGGGGAGCGGACCATATTCCGCTGCCTGACGGAAGAAGAGAACGGCACGCTGCGGGCGCTGCTGAGTCGAATTATTGAGAATCTGGAGGAGGATCGGACCCAATGCTGAAAACATTAGGGGCTTACGCGAAGCCCTATCGCAAATGGATCGTGCTGGGCGTGCTTTGTTCCGCCTGCGAGGCCATTTTTGAACTGCTGATCCCGCTGGTGATGAGCGACATCGTGAATATCGGCATCCCCAACGCGGACGAGGCTTACATCCTGCGCCACGGACTGAAAATGGCCCTGATGGCCCTGGTGTCCCTGGGACTGGGCGCGGGGGGCGCCATCTGCTCCTCCGTGGCGGGCCAGGGTTTCGGCGCGGGACTGCGGAAGGCGGAGTATGACCACATTCAGGAGTATGCCTTCTCCAACATCGAGAAGTTCTCCACCGCCTCTCTCATCACCCGCCTGACCAACGACGCCAACAATATGCAGATGACGCTGACGATGGGGATGCGCCTGCTGGTGCGGGCCCCGGTGATGATGGTGGCGGCGCTGGTGCTGTCCATCCGCATCAGTTTGCGGCTCTCCAGCGTGTTCCTGGTGGCCATGCCCCTGCTGGCGATCCTGGTGGTCACCATTCTGCTGCGTTCCGGCCCTCTGTTCCGTTCCCTGCAGGAGAAAACGGACGCGCTCAACCTGGTGGTGCAGGAGAATCTGACCGGCATCCGGGTGGTGAAGTCCTTTGTGAAAGAGGACTATGAGCAGGAAAAGTTTGGCGCGCGGAACGGTGATCTGAAAACAACTTCGGAAAAGGCCTTCGGCATGGTGGTCATCAATATGCCCATGATGATGCTGATCGTCAACGCCACCATGATCGCGGTGATGTGGTTCGGCGGTAAGCTGGTAAACACCGGCGCACTGCCCACCGGCGACCTGATGGCCTATTTCACCTACATTATGCAGATCATGATGTCGCTGATGATGGTGTCCATGATGTTTATGATGATGACCCGCTCTGTGGCCTGCGCCAGGCGCATCATCGAGGTGCTGGAGGAAAAGCCCGCCATCACCAACGACACGGCGGAGTCCGGCGCGGCAGTGGCAGACGGCAGCATCGATTTTGACGATGTGTCCTTCAAGTACAACGCGGAGAGCCCGGAGTGGAACCTGCGGCACATCGACCTGCATATCAGATCTGGCCAGACGGTGGGCATCCTGGGCGGCACCGGCAGCGCCAAGACCACCCTGGTGAGCCTGATCCCCCGGCTGTACGAGGCCCAGGAGGGCACCGTCTCCGTGGGCGGACGGCCGGTAAGCGACTACACCATGGAGCATCTGCGGGACGCGGTATCCATGGTGCTGCAAAAGAATGTGCTGTTTTCCGGCACCATTCGGGAAAATCTGCTCTGGGGCGACCCCAATGCCACAGAGGAGCAGCTCTGGGACGCCTGCCGGGCGGCCTGTGCCGATGAGTTCGTGGAAAAGATGCCCGGCGGATTGGATTACGACCTGGGGCAGGGAGGCGTGAATGTCTCCGGCGGCCAGAAACAGCGCCTCTGCATTGCCCGGGCCATTTTGAAGCAGCCCAGGGTGCTGATCCTGGACGACTCCACCAGCGCGGTGGACACCGCCACGGACGCCAAGATCCGCCATGCCTTCGCCAATGAGCTGAAGGACACCACCAAGATCATCATCGCCCAGCGGGTCACCTCTGTCTGCGAGGCGGATCTGATCCTGGTGATGGATGACGGCCGGATCGTGGCCCAGGGCACCCATGAGGAATTGATGAAAACCTGTGAGATCTATCAGGATGTATACCAGGCCCAACAGGAAGGAGTGAGCATCGGTGGCTGAGATGAAGAAAAGACCCGGCGGACCCGGCCCCAAGGGCGGCTTCCGAAAGCCCAAGGACCTGCGGGGCACATTGGGCAAGCTGATGCGCTATCTGGCGGACTACAAGGTTTTGCTGGCGCTGGTGGTGGTCATGCTGGTGGCCAGCTCCGCCTGCACGGTGATGGGCTCTTATCTGCTCAAGCCGCTGATCAATGACTATATCCTGCCCGGTGATTTTTCGGGTCTTGCCCGGATGCTGGCGTTGATGGCGCTCATGTATATCACCGGCGCGGCCTGCTCCTATGGCTATGCCCGCATCATGGTGCGGGTGTCCCAGTCGGCGGTGGCCCGGATCCGGGAGGATCTGTTCGCCAAGATGCAGAAGCTGCCCCTGAAGTATTTTGACACCCATACCCACGGCGAGCTGATGAGCTGCTACACCAACGACATTGAAACGGTGTCCGAGGCGCTGAACAACAGCTTTGGCAGCCTGATCTCCTGCTCGCTGAACTTTATCGGCACCATTGTGATGATGCTGGTCCTCAGCCCCGTGCTGACCCTGGTCACCTTTGTCATGCTGGCGGTGATGCTGCGGGTGGTCAAGTCCATCGGCAGCCGCAGCCGCCGCTACTTCGCGGAGCAGCAAAAGGCGCTGGGCGAGGTGAATGGCTACATTGAAGAGATGATCGAGGGCCAGAAGGTCATCAAGGTCTTTAACTATGAAGGCTCCGCCAAGGCGGCCTTCCAGAAGCGGAACGAGGCCTATCGACAGGCCGGCACCCGCGCCCAGATCTTCGGCGGCATCATGATGCCCATTATGGGCAACCTCAGCTATCTGAATTATGCCCTGACCTGCTGCATCGGCGCTGTGTTCGCCATCCGCACCGGAGCCTTTGGCCTGGGCGACCTGGCGGCCTTCCTGCAGTATTCCCGGCAGGTGAGCCAGCCCATCAACCAGATCTCCCAGCAGGTGAACACCATCCTCTCCGCCGTAGCCGGCGCGGAGCGCATTTTCGCGGTGATGGAGGCGGAACCGGAGACAGACAGCGGCAAGGTCAGCCTGGCGCGGGTCACGGAGGCCCAGGACGGCACCCTGCGCGAGGCGGAATTTGACACTGGCGCCTGGGCCTGGAAACAGCCGGACGGCACCCTGGTGCCGCTGCGGGGCGATGTGCGCTTTGACCATGTGGTCTTCGGCTACGACGAGCGAAAAACCATCCTGCACGACATCTCCCTGTACGCCAAGCCCGGCCAAAAGATCGCCTTTGTTGGCTCCACCGGCGCGGGCAAGACCACCATCACCAGCCTGATCAACCGGTTCTATGAGATCCAGTCCGGTACCATCACCTACGACGGCATCGACATCCGGGACATTGAAAAGGACTCTCTGCGTCGCTCTTTAGGCGTGGTGCTGCAGGATACCCACCTCTTTACCGGCACTGTGGCCGACAACATCCGCTACGGCCGTCTGGACGCCACAGACGAGGAAGTCCGGGCGGCGGCACAGATGGCCGGCGCGGACACCTTTATCCGCCACCTGCCCCAGGGGTACGACACCGTTCTCAGCGGCGACGGCGGCAGTCTCAGCCAGGGCGAGCGGCAGCTTTT
>CAZFJB010000103.1:0-5023 GCA_964519775.1 uncultured Oscillibacter sp. | reverse complement strand
ACCTCACGGTCGGCGCTCTCATAGGTGTAGGTATCGCCGTCCTCCATCACCAGCAGGCCCACGTTCATCTGGGTGGCCATGTAGTTGGTGGACTCGTCGATATAGGCGTTGTAACCGTTTTTCAGTTCCTTGCCTTTATCCAGATAGGTCATCGGAAACATCTCCTATTATAAAATTGCATTTGGTAAGCGCGGAGCCCTGCACCCACCGGGGATGTAAGGCGTTCACCAGTGAAGAACGCTTCACCGGTGAGGGGGAGCTAAAGAGGGGACGAAGCCCCCTCTTTACTTAAAGGCCGGTGTGCTCCGCAATGTACTTGCGGCCCTTCATGGCGTATTCCAGAGGATTGGCCTTGGCGGGATCCTGCTCGGCCTCCACCAGCAGCCAGCCCTGATAGCCGGCGTCAGAGAGGACCTTGAAAACGGGATCGAAGTCCACGTTGCCGTCACCGGGAACGGTGAAGGCGCCGTTGCGGACAGCCTGCAGGAAGGACCAGTTATTCTTGCGGGCCTCCTCAACAACAGGCAGACGCATATCCTTCAGATGGACATGGCCCACACGGTCCACATACTTCTTCAGCATGGTCAGGGGATCTTCGCCGGCGAAGGTGAAGTGACCGGTATCGTAGCACAGGAAGACATAGCGGGGATCGGTGTTGGCCATCATGCGGTCAGTTTCCTCGCTGGTCTGGACCACGGTGCCCATGTGATGATGGAAGCAGAGCTTGAAGCCGCGCTCAGCGGCGATCTTGCCCAGATGATCCAGGCCCTTGCAGAAGCGGTCCCACTCCTCGTCGTTCATGACGTGCTTGTGGCCGCCGGTGAGGACGGGGGTGTCCATCTGGCCCTGGATGGAGTAGCTCTGCTCAGAGACGTTGATGCGGTTGGCGCCCACGGCAGCCAGGAAGTCCAGATTGGCGATGAAGTCCTTTTCCTCTTCCTCCATGGAGCGGGTCAGGATGAAAGAAGAATACCAGCGGCTGGCAATGCGCATACCGCGCAGGTCCAGGGCCTTCTTCAGCTCGACGGGATCAGAGGGATACTTGTTGCCGATCTCGCAGCCGGTGAAGCCGGCCAGAGCCATCTCGCTGACGATCTGCTGGAAGGTGTTCTCGGCACCCAGCTCGGGCATATCGTCGTTGCACCAGCCGATGGGGGCGATACCCAGGGAAACGGATTTCGGATCAAACATAAAAACGTCCTCCTTGTAATGATTTGGCTATCCGCACAAATTGAATTTCAGATGGGGCAAAAAAATGGGTAAAATACCCGGTGTGATTTTCTGTGTCCGTTAACAGAAACGAGAAAAATACACCGCTGCGAAAACGATTTCGCTTACAATAAAAATAGCATCTTTTTTCTAAAAAATCAACGGCTTCCGGGAGGAAATCCATTTTTTTTATGAAACTGCCAAAGGCGGCCTCTTTTTTTTATTGCTTTCGCTTAAGCCGGGGAGACGCCGGAGGGGGCTTCGGCATAGAATAGAAGGCGCAGACGCGCAAGTCAAGGCGTTTTTAAGGAGGCGTATTCATGGCAACATCCTTTCAGAATATGGCGACCCTCACCTATAACGGCGGCACGGTGAACTCCAACATCGTCACCGGCACGCTGCGGGAGGTGCTCTCCGCCGTCAAGACCGCGGTGCGGGACAGCTACGCCGCCGGCGGCACGGTGACCTATGTGGTCAGCATCACCAACACCGGCACGGCGGACTTTACCGGCCTGACCCTCAGCGATGATCTGGGCGGCTATCTTTTCAACGGCGTGACGGTGTATCCCCTGGCCTATGAGACCGGCAGCGTTCGGTATTATGTAAACGGAACGCTGCGAGCGGCTCCCACTGTCACGGCGGGACCGCCCATGACCATCACCGGCATCACGGTGCCTGCCGGGGGCAGCGCCCTGGTGATCTACGAGACCAGCGTCACCCGGTACGCGCCCCTGGCGCTGGAGAGCAGCATCACCAACACGGTCAGCATCACCGGCGGCGGGCTCATCGATCCCGTTACGGCTCAGGAGACCGTGGGGGTGGCCAGCGGGCCGGATCTGTCGATCTTCAAGAGTCTGGAGCCTGCCGTGGTGGCGGAAAACGGCCGGCTGACCTATACGTTCCTGATCCAGAACAACGGCAACACCGCCGTTACCGCGGCGGACGGCGTGATCCTGCGGGATACCTTCGATCCCATTTTAAAGGGGATCACGGTCACCTACAACGGCACGGCCTGGACCGCCGGAACAGACTACACCTATAACGAGATCACCGGGGAGTTTGCCTCTGTGGCCGGCAGCGTGACGGTGCCCGCCGCCGTGTACGCCCAGGACGCCGCTACCGGTGTGTGGACTGCCACACCCGGTGTCAGCACTCTGGTCATCAGCGGCGCCCTGTAAAAAAGCGGCTCTATAGCGTTTCGCCCCCGGAGGCCAAAGCCTCCGGGGGCGTTTTTGCTTGTGAGGACCACGATTGACAAAACTCACAAGAACCCGACAAGAGGGAGATGTGTATGCGAAAGTGAGCAATTTTGCAGAAATGTGCGCTATAATCAATGATTTGGTGTAAAAAGATTCTGAAAAGCGATAAATTTCGGGCGAGGGAAGAAGCGGCTAAATATAAAAAACAGGATGATTTTTGTCTGTTTTATCGAAAATGAAGAAGATACATTGACAATCATTTAAAAATGTGTTTAAATTTTGGGGTTCTTGCGCTTTTTGTGCAAAAATAGCATCGAGAATATCGATAAAAAATGCGGAACCCGCCCATGGACAGGCGCGGGGGGATGGGGCGGAGCGGTCCCCATTGTATGTTTGTAAAGGAGACAAGCAATGTTATTTATTAAAGGTATCGGCGCGCTGATCCTGACCCTGGCGGCCTTTTCCATCTTCTCTTTGAAGTGTCCCAAGGGCAGCAAAGCCATGAGCGGTCTGGCCGGCGCGGCCATCGCCACCTTCCTGGTGGAAGCGGTCTGCACCTACATTTTCGGCGACCTGGCGGGGATCGAGTTTTTCAAGACCGTGGGCGCCTCTGCCGGCAGCATGGCCGGTCCCGCGGCGGCGGTGCTGGTGGGCATCAACATGGGCACCCCGGCGGCGCTGGCGGTGGCCTCCGGCATGGCGCTGAAGGATGTGGGCATCCTGCCGGGCTTTTTGGCCGGCTACGCGCTGCACTTTATTTTAAAACCCATCATGAAGTATCTGCCGGACGGCGTCAATGAGATCGTGGGCGCTCTGACGGCGGCCGCCGGCGGCTGTGCCATTGCCATGGCGCTGGACCCCGGCGTGTCCTTTGTGATCGGCACCGTGGGTGATGCCATCATCGTGGCGGCGGAGCAGTCTCCGCTGCTGATGGGTATGCTGCTGGGCGGCGTCATTAAGATGGTCTGCACCTCCCCCCTCAGCTCCATGGCGCTGACGGCCATGCTGAATCTCACAGGACTGCCCATGGGCATCGCGGCCATTGCCTGCTTCGGCGGCACCTTTACCAACGGTGTGATCTTCTGGCGGCTCCGCCTGGGCAACGGCGGCCACATTGCCGCCGTGATGCTGGAGCCCCTGACCCAGGCAGACATCATTACCCGCAATCCCATCCCCATTTATGCCAGCAACTTCTTCGGCGGCGGCTTCAGCGGCATCGCGGCGGCAGCGCTGGGCATCATTTGCAACGCGCCGGGAACGGCCTCTCCCATTCCGGGAATGCTGGTGCCGTTTGCCTTCAACCCCGCCGGCAAGGTGCTGGCGGCCCTGGCCATTGCCGCGGTGTGCGGCACGGTCTCCGGTTTCGCGGGGGCCGGGGTGTTCAAGCGCCTGTATGACAAGGGCGTCCGGCTCTATACCCCCATGGAACAGGCGGCGGAGTAAGAGACGCGCGATCCATTCAAAAGGCCGGTGGACACACGGTGTGTCCACCGGCCTTTTCGGGGATGGAGGGCTGTTCGGGGCGGCGGCTGGTTTCTCTCGTGGCCATTTTTTCAGTAAGTGTTTCTGTGACAGATACAGTGATTTTTCTGTTTTGCCGATTCTTGGGACGTGATTTTGTACGAAAGCGTTAAGATTCTATAATTCAAGTAGTGAAATTGACAAAATTTTGCTGCCTTTTTTGTGCGCTTTGGCGCTTGAACTTTCCGCTCCACGTGGTAATATATGCTCGAAAACGGAGGTAAACGTTTTTTACCGGCGTTTTTGTACCTATCCATTGTGTTAAGAAAAGGAAGGAGAGTTTCAAAAATGATCAGTTTTTTGCTTTGTCTGGCATTGCTGATCGGCGGCTACTTTGTCTACGGTAAAGTCGTCGAAAACACCTTCGGTCCCGACGACCGTGAGACCCCTGCCGTCAAGATCAACGACGGTGTGGACTATGTGGTCATGCCTCAGTGGAAGCTGTTTATGATCCAGCTTCTGAACATCGCGGGCCTCGGCCCCATCTTCGGTGCCTTGCAGGGCGCTCTGTGGGGCCCCATCGTGTTCCTGTGGATCACCTTCGGCACTATCTTCGCCGGCGCTGTCCACGACTATTTCTCCGGCATGATGAGCGAGCGGAACGACGGCGCTTCCATCTCCGAGATCGCCGGCATCTACCTGGGCGGCTTCATGAAGAACGTGATGCGCGTGTTCAGCGTGGTGCTGCTGATCATGGTGGGCACCGTGTTCGCTGTGGGCCCTGCCGGCCTGATCGTGACGCTGTGCAAGAACAGCGGCGCTTCCGGCCTGCTGACCACCACGATGTTCTGGCTGGTCATCGTTCTGGTCTACTACTTCATCGCTACGTTCCTCTCCATCGATAAGATCATCGGCAAGATCTATCCCGTGTTCGGCATCTGCCTGATCATCATGGCTGTTGGCGTGGCCTTCGGCATCATGACCAACCCCGCTTACACCATCCCCGAGATCTGGACCAACTTCACCTCCATGCATCCCGCCGGCACTCCCATCTGGAGCTTCATGTTCATCACTGTGGCCTGCGGCGCTATCTCCGGTTTCCACGCCACCCAGAGCCCCCTGATGGCCCGCTGCATGAAGAGCGAGAAGCAGGG
>CAZFJB010000102.1:0-5036 GCA_964519775.1 uncultured Oscillibacter sp. | reverse complement strand
CGATATGCTCCACGATGGGGATGCCGTAGGCAAAGGTCTTGCCGGTGCCGGTGGGCGCCTTGGCGATCACGTCTCTCCATGCCAGCATGGGAGGGATGCAGCCAGCCTGCACCGGGGTGGATTGGACGATATTGCGCTCCAGCAGGGCGCGTTGAATTTCCGGTGACAGCTCCAGACTGTCAAACCGAACTCCTTGAGTCAGTTCCATGGTTATTTCCTCGCATTTGCACATAATTAAAAATAATTATACACAGTTCCAAAACATTTGTAAAGTCCCGGAGACAAAGGAATGGGTTTTCCCGGACCGGTTGCCCGGTTTCGTGCAATTTTTTCTTCTCAGCGGCATATACTGAATAGGTTCTGTCTGATAAAGGAGGGGTGGGTATGGAACCGAAAAAGCCGCTGAGCGATGTGGACGATCTGATCTTTCAGGACACCTGGGAGATCAGCCAGCGATAAAAAAGGCTGCCGAAACGGCAGCCTTTTTTATCTGTTCTGATTTATACGATGAAGCCGCCGTCAGCGGTGAGGACCTGTCCGGTGATGAAGCTGGCGTGGTCCGAGGTGAAAAAGGCCACGGCGTGGGCGATGTCCTCCGGCGTGCCCAGGCGGCCCATGGGGGTCTCCTCCCGCAGGGCGTCCATGGTCTCCTGACCCAGAGCCTCCACCATGTCCGTGCGGATCACGCCGGGGGCTACGCAGTTGACGCGGATGCCGGAGGGAGCCAGCTCCAGAGCCAGGGACCGGGTCAGGCCGATGATGCCCGCCTTGGTGCAGGCGTAGGCCACCTCGCAGCTTGCCCCCCGCAGTCCCCAGATAGAGGAGATATTGACGATGCAGCCCCGCTTTTCATGGAGCATGTGGGGCAAAGCGGCTTTGATGGTATTCCGGGCACCGCTGAGGTTCACCGCCAGAAAGCGGTCCCACAGCGCGTCGGAGGTGTCCTGAAACAATCCCTGGTCGGCGATGCCGGCGTTGTTGACCACCAGTTCCACAGGGGAAAAGGTCTCCCCCAGCCGCCGGACCATCTCCGAAACGGCGGCTCTGTCCGCCACGTCCGCCTGAAAGGCGGCGGCGTGACAGCCATCAGCGGTCAGTTCATCCACCAGCTCCCGGGCCTTGTCCTCCCGGCGCAGATAGTTGATGCCCACGGCCCAGCCCTGGTGGGCCAGCTCCCGGGCCACGGCCCGGCCAATGCCCCGGGACGCCCCGGTGATCAAAGCGGTTTTCATAGCTGCCTCCCTTTTGGATCTCATTCCTCGTCGCTCATTTTGCGGTACAGTGTGGCCACGCTGATGCCAAGCTGCTTGGCCACTTCCCGCTTGGCCTCGGCAGTGCCGCCGGCCTCCTGCACCTGCTGGCGGATGAGCTGGCGCTCATACTGGCGGGTCATCTGCGTGAGATTCAACTGGGGCGTCTCGGCGCTGGGCTGGAGCTTGCTTCGGATCAGCTCCGCGCCGCACAGCTCGCCCTTTTCAAAGATCACCGCGTATTCCACCATATTTCGCAGCTCCCGGATGTTGCCGGGGAAGGTGTAGCGCATCAGCAGCTTCTCACACTCGTCGGTAAAGCCGGTGATGGGCTTGTTATAGGTCTCAGCGAACCGGCGCAGAAAGTGCCGGGCCAGGATGATGATGTCATAGCCCCGCTCCCGCAGCGGCGGGATGTGGATGGAGACCACATTGAGCCGGTAGAAAAGATCTTCCCGGAAGGTGTGGTCCTTCAGCATCTGGGGCAGATCCTGGTGGGTGGCGGCGATGATGCGGGGATTGACCTGAATGGGGGTGTGGCCGCCGACACGGATGATCTCCCGGTTTTCCAGGGCCCGCAGCAGCTTTACCTGGGTGGCAAGGGGCAGCTCACCCACCTCGTCCAGGAAGAGGGTGCCGTCCTTGCAGATCTCCAGCTTGCCGGGATGCCCGCTGGAGGCGCCGGTGAAGGCCCCCTTTTCGTAGCCGAACATCTCACTTTCGATCAGATTTTCAGGGATGGCGCCGCAGTTAAGAGGCATGAAGAGGTTGTCCTTCCGCTCGGAGGCGGTGTGGATGGCCTGACTGAAGAGGTCCTTGCCGGTGCCGGTCTCGCCGGTGAGGAGCACGGAGACATCGTATCCCGCGATCTGCCGGGCCTGCCGGCGGGCATCCTTAATGGCCTCGCACTCGCCCAGGATGTGGTCGAAGGTAATGATGTTCTTTTTCTTATCCACACGCATCACGGACTGACGCATCTTGCTGACGTCCGAGAACAACAGGATGAAGCCGGTCCGGCCGCTTTTGACCTCAATGGGGTTGATGGTGATGAGATATTCCCTGCCATTGAGTACAACGGGGCCTACCTGGCGCTCCTTATCGGCGGATTCCCTGAGCTGCCCGCAGATCTGCTCCGGCAGCACGTCGGAGAGACGCAGGCGCGGTCCGCCGCTCTGGGGCTGCTGAGAGATGTTCAGAATGCGGGAGATGTGGCGGTTGGCGGTGAGGATCTCGTCCTCCCGGCTGAGGATCAGCACGCCCTCGTCCAGACTGTTGACCAGGGTCATCAGCTCGCTGGAGTGGTATTCCAGAATGGACTCAAACTCCCGCTCCCGAAGAATGGAGGCGATCAACTGGCTGAGCTGGTGCTCAAAGGCCAGCATATGGTCCTTGTTGCGGAGGATCTCATCCTTCACGGACTGGGAAAAGGCACACATACCCAGCACGCCCACGATCCGCCCGTTATAGCGGATGGGGATGCAGAACTCCACCTCTTCCATGCAGTTTTCCCGGTCGGCGCAGCTCTGGCAGATGGGGGAGAAGCGGGGCTCCTCCACAAAAAGGTGCCTGCCGCTTTCAATACACTGGCTGAAAGCGGAGCCGGCGGGGGAGTGCCCGCCCACCTTGGAATCCAGATGCCCAGTGCCCACCAGGCGCTTGAGACTGGCGTCCACAATGGTGATATCCAGATTCAAAACGGCTGAAAGCGTATTGGCCAGATATTTCAATTCTGGTACGATCAGCTCCAGTACGTTCATATCATCATCCTTTCCGGCCTGTTTTCGATGGAAAACTGGCCTTAAATAAGCAAAAAATTTGTTTAATAATTCACAAGGAAGCGGACAAACCGCCCGCTCCGCGTTTTTGCGGCGGCCTGTGCCGCACTTTTTCGCAATATTAAGAATATCGCATTTTCCCCTCATTTGCAAGATGCGCCGCATAAAAAAGAGCTGGCAAAATGTGCGGGCGCAAAAAGGAGCACCACCCAACAGGTGGTGCTCCTTTTGTGATACCGCGGCATGACAGACGCGGAACTTTTCAAAGTTTCGGAAAGGAAGAACGCGCGCGAGGACCCATCAGGGTGTTCTGCGCGTTCAGTTCCCCTGCGGGATAAGATTGCGAAGCAAGTCTGCGGCAAAGATAAAAGCACGACTTTCGTCGTGCTTTTATCTTTGGCGGAGAAGGAGGGATTCGAAGACGATAATATGTGTTTTTGAGAACTAATTTAGTTTAATTATATGATATTTGATTCTGAAACTATAAAATTTGGTACCAGTCAGTCCAGTTGTTTTATAGAAGATGAACCGCTAAAGGGTCAAAATAAGGGTCAATTTCGGACCCGAGAAAGGACAAATATTATGGAACTCACTTACTCAAAACATGGTGACTATGATTCTCCTGATTTGGTTTTACCGAACGAGGAACCGGCAACCTATGGGCGCTTTGGCCGGATGCGGCTCAACTACTTGAAGGAACACCGCAGAGCGACCTATATCACACTGAAAACTACAGGGCAACTGACGCACTACCTCAACGAGATCGACCGTGAAGCGAACGAAATGCTGAGACGATTCATTCAGCAAATGGCACAGGCACAGGGCATCACGGAGAAAATGAAAGAAGATGATTCCATGGCATGGGTCGGTGCTATGAATAACATCCGAAACGCGGCGGAGGAGATCGTTTCCAAAGAGCTTCTTTTTATTTGATGTCATACGATTTTATTGAAATAAAGGGCAGAGACATGAAATTTCATGTCTCTGCCTTTTATAGAAGCAGTTATAAGCGGAGCTTCATAGCTTCTGCGGTGAAGTTTACGATTTTTTCGGTCTCTGTTATTTCTTTTCTCCTTATCCTCTGTTACTATAAATTTACCTTTTCAAATTTTTTCAAAAATTTTGCAAAATCATGTGAGAAATAGACGCGCTGACGCGTTTACATATATTGAGAGGCTTTCAAAATTTACCGGGATAAGCGGGGTGGTATGATGCTGGCGGTTTTGTTGTCTGCGTTGGAAAGTGATGCAGACAAATTGAAATTGATTGAGATCTACGAACAACATCATGGTCGGATGGAACGGACAGCGATGCGTATTCTGAAAGAACAGAGCGACGCGGAGGACGCAGTCCAAAACGCGTTCGTGCAGATCATTCGTCATTTTGAAAAAGTTTATAAAATTCCCTGTGACAATTTGCCTTTCTGGTGCATTTCCATAGTGAAGAACGAAGCACTTTCGATTTTGAGAAATCGAAAAAAAACCGTCCCATTAGAAGATTGGGATGCAGTGATTGGAGATGCGGAAATGGTATCATCGTATCATGACATTGTAAAACTGTTCGGTATGCTTCCGGAGACATACCGGGCCGCGCTGGAGATGAAGCTCCTTTTGGACTATTCAGGAAAAGAGATCGCAGATCATTTGGGTATTTCTGAATCAGCGGTCAATACCCGTATTTCACGAGGCCGCGTCTTATTGCGTGAGCTTGTAGAGAAGGAGGGATTCCACGTATGACGGATCAGGAATTGGATCGCATGATGCGCCGTGTTTTGCTGGACTCCCTGCGCAATGATGAGCAAAATGCATGGGAAGAGGCGGAACCTTTTGTGCCATCCCGTAATCATCAGCGCCAGATGAGGGACATGCTGAAAGATCCGATCAAATGGCTGCGAAACAGAAAAAAGCCGGTATGGAAACTGGCCATTCAAAAGGTTGCGGTCGTTCTGTTGGTCGTGTCACTTAGTTTGGGAAGCGTCATGGCAGTTAGTCCCACAGTGCGGGCTGCTGTG
>CAZFJB010000101.1:0-5127 GCA_964519775.1 uncultured Oscillibacter sp. | reverse complement strand
CCACCAGCGAAAAGCTGGCGCTGTGGTACTATCTTGACGGCAGGGTCAGCGCCCTTTGGGGCACCCACACCCACGTGCCCACCGCCGATGAACGGGTCTGCCCGAAAGGCACCGGCTACATCACAGATCTGGGCATGACCGGTCCCATCGAGTCGGTTTTGGGCGTGGATCCGGGGCAGTCCGTGGAGACGTTTCTGGGCGGGCTTCCCGGGCGCTACCGCAATCCCGACGGCCCCTGCAAATTGCAGGGTGCCATTTTCACGCTGGACAGCGCGACCGGTCTGTGCACCGCTGTGGAGCGGGTAGACATTCGATAAGCACCTCAGGCGACCCACAAGCAGAATAAAGGAGCACATCATGTCCATTCAAAAAGTAAGAGAATATTTCAGAGGCTTCGGCATAGAAGACCGCATCCGGGAATTTGACGTCTCCTCCGCCACGGTGGAGCTGGCGGCGGTGGCGGTGGGCGTGGAGCCTGCCCGCATCGCCAAATCCATGAGCTTCAAGGTGGGCGAGGAGCCCATCATCATCGTCATGGCTGGCGATGCCAAGGTGGACAACAGCCGCTATAAGGCGCAGTTCCACGCCAAGGCGAAAATGCTGACCTTTGACGAAGCCCACACCATGATCGGTCACGATCCCGGCGGCGTGTGCTCCTTTGCCCTGCCGGAGAACGTAAAGACCTATCTGGACGTTTCTTTGAAGCGGTTTGAAACGGTGTTCCCCGCCGCCGGCAGCAGCAACAGCGCCATTGAGCTGACCTGCGGAGAGCTGGAAGAATATTCCTCCAACTTTACGGCTTGGATCGACGTTACCAAAGGTTGGGAACATTAATGAGAAAGCTTTCTCCCTTTCGATCCCCCGCCGGTGAGGAGGTACAAATCAAGATATTTTGCCACGCGCATGCTGCGGCAAAAACGATTTCAATGTAAAACAATTTCCGTCTGAGGTCTATATTTATGCTGAAATTCATCCATGCGGCAGACTTCCATCTGGACAGTGCCTTCGCCGCGCTGACGCCCCAACAGGCGGCGTCCCGCCGCCGGGAGAGCCGGGAACTGCCGCTGCGTCTTGCCAATTACGCCGCGCGAAACGGCGTGGATGTGGTGCTGCTTGCCGGCGATCTCTTTGACAGCGCCGCGGCTTACCGAGACACGGCGGAGCATCTTGCCGCTGCCCTGGGCCAGATGACCGCCCAGGTCTATATTGCCCCCGGAAATCATGACTGGTACGGCCCCGGCAGCCCGTATCTGACAGTAAATTGGCCGGAAAATGTTCATATTTTCACCCAGCCGGTTATGACGGCTATGGAGTGGCCGGAGAAAAACCTGGTGATCCACGGTGCCGCCTTCACCTCCCCGGAGCAGAGCGATAGCTTCCTCTCCGGCTTCACCGCCCCGGCGGATGGCCGGGTCCACATCGGCCTGCTCCACGGCGAGATCGACCCGGCGGAGGCCCGGTACGCTCCTCTCCGCCGCCAAGAGATCGCCGACAGCGGTCTTTCTTATCTGGCCCTGGGCCACATCCATAAGCGGACGGAGCCTCTGCGATTCGGCAGGACCGTGTGTGCCTGGCCAGGGTGCCCGGAGGGCCGGGGCTTTGACGAATTGGGTGAGAAAGGCTTTTATTCCGGCACCATCGGCGATGACGGCCGCGTTTCTCTCACCTTTGTGCCCTTCGCCCGGCGGCGGTATGAGATCTTGGAGGTGGATGTCACCGGTCAGGACCCCCGCTCCGCCATCGAGGCTGCTCTGCCTGCCGAAACGGCCCAGGATCTCTACCGCATCCTGCTCACCGGCGAGACCGGCGCCGGCGGCGCCCATGCCGACGCTCTGCGGGAAGCTCTGGCTGACCGCTTCTACGCGCTGGACATCCGGGACGGCACCCGCCTTGCCCAGGATCTGTGGGCCAGAGCGGAGGAGGATTCCCTGCGGGGCTTGTTCCTCCGGGATCTGAAGGCCCAGCTTGCCGCTGCTGAAACGGAGGCAGACCGCCAACGGATCACCATGGCCGCCCGGTTCGGTCTGGCCGCTCTGGATCACCGGGACCTGGGCTGAGGGAGGATACCACCGTGAAAAAGATCTTACTCATCGGCACCGGCGGCACCATCGCCTCGGACGAGACCGGCAGCGGCCTTGCCCCGGAACTGACCACCGCCCAGCTTTTGAGCCATCTGCCTGCCATCTCCTCTATCTGCCAGGCGGACTGCCTCCAGCTCCTGAGTCTGGACAGCACCAATATGCGCCCGGAGCATTGGCTGGAAATGGTCCGCTGCATCCGGGATCACTACGCGCGCTACGATGGCTTTGTCATCACCCACGGAACGGACACCATGGCCTATACCGCGGCGGCGCTGAGCTATCTCATCCAGGGCAGTCCCAAGCCCATCATCCTCACCGGGGCCCAAAAGCCCATCGGCTTTGACTCCACCGACTCCAAGATCAACCTGACGGATGCCTTCCGCTGCGCCGCCTCCGATCTGCCGGGGGTGTCCATCGTGTTCAACAGCCATGTGATCCTGGGTACCCGGGCCAGAAAAACGCGCAGCAAGAGCTTCCAGGCCTTCTCCAGCATCAACTACCCGGATCTGGGCGTTTTGCGGGACGGGGTGCTGCTGCGCTACATCCGGCAGGACTGCGGCGACACGCCGGTCTTTTGTGACACTCTGGACCCCAAGGTGGCCCTTTTGAAGCTGACACCGGGACAGGATCGCTCCGCCGCCGATTTCTTCCTGGAGCGAAACGACGCGCTGATCATTGAGAGCTTCGGCGTCGGCGGTCTCCCTGAGGAGGGCGGCTTTTACGACTGTCTCCGGGACTGGATGGCCAGAGGAAAGTTCATCGTCCTCACCACCCAGGTCCCCAGCGAGGGCAGTGACGTGGGCATCTACCATGTGGGCCACAGCCTGAAACAGGATCTGAAGGTGCTGGAGGCCTACGACATGACCACGGAGGCCGTGGTGGCCAAACTCATGTGGATCCTGGGCCAGACCCGGCAGCGGGAGGAAGTGGAAACGCTGTTCTATGCCCCGGTGGCCAAGGATATTCTCTGGCCTGCCAACTGATAAAAACCGGAGGAGCCATACGGCTCCTCCGGTTTTTTGCTGTTTACACCAATTTTTCAAAATAGAAAAATTTCTCGTCCTCGCCCCTTTTCCGCATACAGGCGGAGAGCATCTTGTAGGACGCCTCGTTTTCTTTATAGCACTTGGCCACCACCCGGTTGAGATTCACCTGGTACAGCCCCCACTCGGCGGCAGCCCGGAAGGCCTCGGTTCCATAGCCATTCCCGGCATAGGCCCGGTCAACGCGGCAGCCCAGTTCCGCGCCGCCCCGGTAGTCAAAGTTGTAGAGAACGGCCTCGCCAATGAGCTTTCCATCCAGCCGGACGGCAAAATTCACCGCCAGCCGGTTTTCAAAGTCCCGCTGAGCCACATCGTAAAAGCTGCGCTCCGTCATAGGCGCCGTCAAGCTGCCTACGTCATCATAGCCCCACCAGCGGTTGCGTTCCCCATCCAGCACCAGGGCGTTGTAGGCGGGAATATCCGCCTCCGTCAAGGCGGAGAGGGTCAGCCGCTCTGTGGTCAGGGTGGGAATGGCGGAGACGTGGCGCAGCAGCTCATTTTGAGGCAGGAAGTGATACTTGGGCGCCAGCTTGGCCGGTCCGTACTGCAATTTGGAGGTACGCAGCCCCCGGTCCCCGGCGTCATCTTCCCGGTTCACCCAGGCGCAGCCCTCGCCGAAGGCCTCCACCTCCGCCTGGACCATGGCGGGATAGACGCCGGTGTAGGAATAGAGGGCCTTTTCAATGTGGATGATCAGCGTTTCCCCGCACTTTTCGCAAAGGGACAGGGCAATGAGCTTCTCCCCATCGAACATACCGCCCCGGAGGAGCCAGGGCCGGTCCGCCATGGACATCATCTTCTTTGCCAGCTTCAGCTCTTCCAGCGCCCGGCCATCATCCGGGAATTCCTTTTCATAATCCGCCCAGAAGCGCTCCATTGCCTGGGCATCGTCCTTGGCGCTGATGGGGCGGAAGGCAGCGTCCGGCCACTGGGCGCGGAACTTTTTAATGTGGTTCCGCTGGCCGGAGTACCGCCGGCCGGCAAAAAATTGCAGATCTTCTTTGTAGTAAAGATAATCCCGCCAGGTGCGGATATTGCTGACCCGGGCGTAGGGATAGCGGGCCAGCAGCGCCGCCGTCTTCCCCTCCGGCACCACGGAGATCTCCGGCTGGATGCCGTTTTCCAGGCAGTAGGCCTCAATGGCGGAGAGGGCGGCGTCCTCGTCTCCCTCCGGCCCCGCCACCGGGTAATCAAAGCTCACATGGCCCTGTTCGCTCTCACAGCGGATGATGAGGCATCCCGCCGCCTCTGCCCAGGTGTAATGCAGAGTGTTTCGCCACATCAGCTTCACACCGGCGGAGTATTCACATAATTCGTAGCCGCAGTCCCTGTAATAGCGGCGCAGAAGGCCCGCGTCCCGGACTGTGATGGGTTTGAATGTCAGCATATTTCCTCGCTTGTCTTTTTTCAGCATCCTACCCCAAACGGTGGGGCGGCGCAGTGATTTTCGCAACAGCTATCAAAGGTTTCCTCATAAAACATCCCCCGGCGGACCGGGGGATCTGCTTGTTTGTATCTCGCTCCGGGAAGGAGGGGTGTGTGCGGCTGCCGCCGCAGCGGCGTTTCGGAGGGCAACCGTCGCAAAGCGGCGGCTCTTAGCCCGAAGATGGGACCCAGGCGGGGTTACACCGTCGCGGCATTACGATTTGCCGCCCGCACTGGGCGCAAATCGTGCCGCTTCCTCGAAACAGCCTCGCTTACTCCGCCACTGGCGGCGCATCGGCTGTTTCCCTGCACTTTTTTAATCAGCAAATGATTTGAATCTAAAACCGTAGGTTTTGGTTTTAAATCATTTGCTTGCGGCGGCTCAGGTTCATGGTGCCGTCCTGCATGGCGTTCAGGGAATCCAGGCTCTTTCCGGTGCCCAAAACGACGCAAGAAATGGCGTCCTCCGCCACGGTGGTGTGGATGCCGGTGCGGGCGGTGACCAGCTTGTCAAAGCCGTACACCAGGCTGCCGCCGCCGGTCATGATGATGCCGTTGGTGGACACGTCCGCCACCAG
>CAZFJB010000100.1:0-5141 GCA_964519775.1 uncultured Oscillibacter sp. | reverse complement strand
TGAGCCGTGCCCTTGTTTCTTCCCTTTTGTAGTGACTATAGCAATGAAAAAGCACGGCTCTGCCGTGCTTTTTCTTAATTCTCTTATTTTTGGCAGCGGGCGCGGAGCTGTGCTTCGGTGACGGCCCAGCCCTGAGTCATATAGGTATCCACAGGTATCTCCGGCACATTCTCACCCCGGTGCCGGAGGATGGCCGTGACCACCGCTTTCAGCAGCGCCGGATTTTTCACCAGAATGGGGCCGGTGAGCTGGCTGGCAAAAACGTTGTGGGCGTGATACCCCTCCGGGCCGCCCTTGGCCTCGTTGCCAAAGCCCATGTCCATGGCTGTGAGCAAGGGCGTTTCTACCCCGGAGATCAGGGAACACTTGTTGATAAAGCCCACCACGGCGTCCTCGTAAAGATCCGTGTGGCCATAGACATCCTCCACAAACCGCTTTTTCTGCTGGACGGAGGTGAAGTCCGCCAGGCCGAGGCCCTCATAGACCTTGCCGGCGTCATCGGTAATGGTTTTGCCCAAAAGTTCCATGGCATTGCCGGCAAACAGCATGGTCACGCCGTCCTCCTCCGCCGCTTTCAGCGGTTCGGCAAAGCGGGAAAAGTCCGCCAACGCCGCCTTCTGGGCCCGCTCTGTGCCGGCGCCCATGTAGATAAAGTCAGCGGCGGAAAAATCGGCCTCCTGCCTCGGCAGGACAGGCGTCACGGTGACGGTATGGCCCATGGCCTCCAGCGTCCGCTTCAGGATGGATACGTTGGCATAGCTGCCGTACAGGCTCATCAAATCAGGATAGAAATGCAGCACATTCATGTTCATCTCTTAGCCCTCCTTTTCCACGTGGGCCAGGAGCTTATCCCGGTCAGAGAAGCAGGTGACCACATACACGTCCTCGCCGCCATCTTCCCTGATCGCCGCGGCGGCTTCGCCGATGTCTGGGATGACGGTCCAGTTTTTCACGCCGGTGAAGGTGAACCGCTCCGCCAGATCGTTATGATACGCGCCGGAGAGGATCACCCGCCGGACCTGGGGGACATTGAGCTGGTCAAAGTCGATGTCCCACAGCCAGCTTGTCTCGCTGGTGAAATACTTCCGGGACACAGCGTCCACAATGATGAGAACGGTGCAGTCCTCCTCTGTGGCGGCGATATAGCGGAGATTGGTGTCGTAAGCGATGGAATTTTCGTGCTTGCTGGTCAGGAGCGTGCCGTGGTGCTGTCCCAGGTGGAAGGTCTGCATCCGTCCATTTTTCAGGATGTAGCTGCTGAGGACCTCCGCGATGGCGCTGCCCTCGATCCCGCACTCCCGGCAGACGGCGTAGGCCGCCAGAATGTTGTAGACATTGTAAATACTGCGGAAGGCCAACGTCACGTCAAACTGCCCGTCCAGCGTCAGCCTACCCTGCTTCAGATCCAGCGCCGTGGCGGCGTAATCCGGGGCGGGCCGCGCGTGGCCGCAGGCCGTGCAGCGGTAAGCGCCGATATGATTATAGTGAACAAACTCATAAGTCATGGGGGCGTGGCACACCGGGCAGTAGGCCCCGTCGTGATAGACGCCGGTGGGGGCATCGCTGTCTGTGGCGCAATGCTCCAGGCCGAACCACTTCACCTGCTCCCGGCCCAGGGCAAAGCAGGACACCAGGGGGTCATCCCCATTCAGGAGCAGCTTTGTATCCGGGTGAAGGGCGGGGAGAATGGCGTCATACACGCTCTCCGGGTGGCCGTTGCGGGTCAGTTGATCCCGATAGAGATTGGTGATGACAAACTCCGTGGGGTGGAAGAACTTGAAGCTGTGAACGGCATAGCGCTCATCGCTCTCCAGCAGCAGCACATCGGCCTTGACCTTGCCGGTGAGGGTGGCGTTGGTCAAAATCAGCGTTGTGACGCCCTCCACCTGGTTGGAGCCCTCCGCATTGTAGATGACGTGCTTTCCCTGGGCCCGCAGCACAGCGGCGATCATCTCCACGGTGGAGGTCTTGCCGTTGGAGCCGGTGACGGCGATGATGTGCGCCGGCAGCTCCACCCGCTTTAAAATATCGGGGCAGATCTTCAGCGCAAATTTTCCCGGCATGGAACTGCCCTTTCCCACCAATTTGCCCACGAAGCGGCCCAATTTACAGGCCACAATGGCAGCGATTTTTCGCATAATGGTCGTCCTCCATTCCGCCGCGATCCGCGGCACAAACAGAAATAAAATGTCATTCCCCGGCAAAATGGGGAGTTGAAAATAGGAGAGCCCCGCCCTCAGCGCCTGTTTTCCAGCCAGATCATCAGCGCCGTCAGATCGGCGGGGCTGACGCCGGAGATGCGCCCCGCCTGTCCCAGATCCATGGGCCGCACGGCAGAGAGCTTTTCCCTTGCCTCCAGCCGCAGGCCCTGGATGGCGTTGTAATCCAGATCCGGGGGCAGCTTGTGGCGCTCCGCCTTGCGGAATGCTTCCACCTGCTGAAGCTGGCGCTGGATATAGCCCTCGTATTTCACGGAGATCTCCACCTCTTCCGCCGCGTCCGGCGGCAGAGCGGGGCGGTCAGGATCAAAGGGGGCCAGCTCATCATAGTGGAGCTGAGGCCGCTTCAAAAGCGCCAGCAGGGAGCAGCCGTCCGGCGCGTCAGCTGTGTCATGGGCCGCCAGAAAATCCCGCAACGCCGGGGAGGGCGCCACGCCGGTGTGTTCTAACCGTTTGATCTCCTTTTCAATGGCGGCGTATTTCGCTTCCACCGCTTGGAGACGTTCCTTCGAGACAAGCCCGATCTCATAGCCCCGCTTCGTCAGCCGCTGGTCGGCATTGTCCTGACGCAGGACCAAACGATATTCACTGCGGGAGGTCATGATGCGGTAGGGTTCCTCAGTGCCCTTGGTCACCAGATCGTCGATCAGGGTGCCGATATAGCTCTCCGCCCGTGAGAGGATAAAGGGATTTTCCCCTTTCAGCTTCCGGGCGGCGTTGACACCGGCCACAAAGCCCTGCACGGCAGCCTCCTCATACCCGGAGGAGCCGTTGAACTGCCCCGCGCCATAAAGCCCGGAGATCTGCTTTGTCTCCAGCGTGGGCAGCAGGGCCAGCGGGTCGATACAGTCATATTCGATGGCATAGGCCGGCCGGGTCATCACGGCACGGCGCAGACCCGGCACACTGTGGAGCATCTGCACCTGCACTTCCTCCGGCAGGGAGGAGGAAAGGCCCTGGATATACAGCTCCTCGGTGTTCAGGCCCATGGGCTCCACAAAAAGCTGGTGGCGGGGCTTGTCCGGGAAGCGGACGATCTTCGTTTCAAAGCTGGGACAGTACCGGGGGCCGACCCCCTCGATGACACCGGAGTACATGGGCGCCCGGTGGAGATTTTCCCGGACGATGCGGTGGGTCTCCTCTGTGGTCCAGGTAAGCCAGCAGACAGCGGAATTGTCCGGCGGCGCGTCTGTGGAGTAGGAGAATGGGACCGGCCGGGCATCGCCGGGCTGGACCTCCATCTCGTCAAAATCCACCGTCCGGGCATTGACCCGGGGCGGTGTGCCGGTCTTGAAACGGCGCAGAGGCAGCCCCAGTTTCAGCAGAGAATCCGTCAGAGGACCGGCGGCGTGCATCCCATCAGGGCCGGAGTCCTCCACACAGTCCCCGATGATGGTGCGGCCCTTGAGATAGGTACCGGTAGCCAGGATCACCGCGCGGGCGCCGTACACCGCCCCGGTGGAGAGGACCACGCCGGAAACCACGCCGTTTTCCGTTTGAACTTCCGTCACCTGGCCCTGACGGACCGTCAGGTGGGGCTGCTGTTCCAACGTGTGCTTCATCCGCTCCTGATATTTCCGGCGGTCCGCCTGGGCCCGGAGGGACCAGACAGCGGGGCCCTTGCGCAGATTCAGCAACCGATACTGGATACAGCAATCGTCGGCGGCTTTCGCCATTTCGCCCCCCAGAGCGTCCAGTTCCCGCACCAGGTGGCCCTTGCCGGTGCCGCCGATGGCGGGATTGCATGGCATATTGCCCACGGCGTCCAGATTGATGGTAAAGACGATGGTCTCCATCCCCAGCCGTGCCGCGGCCAGCGCCGCTTCGATACCGGCGTGGCCGGCACCGATGACGGCAATATCAAATTGTCCGGCAAAAAAGGTATCCATATAAATCCTCCATTCCGCCGCCGTGCGCGGCGGAAACAGAAATGCGATCCTCCCCCATTCGTGTGAAAAGCCACACGGATCTATCCTTTTTTCAGAGTGACGACCGCGATCTGCGGCCGGTTGAAGATCCGCAGGGCCCATGCGGGGGAATTGCCCAGGCCCCGGGAAACAAACACGTTCGCCCCTTCGCAGTTTTCATCGTCACAGTGATACAGTCCGCTGGTGAACGAGGGCAGGAAATTCAGATTCGTGTCCACCAGCCCATCGGTAAAGGGCAGGCGGATGATGCCGCCGTGAGCGTGGCCGGAAAAGGTCAGATCCGCGCCCAGACGGCAATAGCGGCCATCAAAGAGATTGTTCCGGTGGGCCAGCAGCAGCCAGAAGGGGTCCTCCCCGGCATTGTACAGGCTCCGGGCCACCTCCTCCGGTGTTTTCTGATCGGCATAACCATTGGGATCGTCAATACCGGCGATGAAGATCACCGCGCCATTGCGCTCCAGCGGCACGTAGTCGTTGCTCAGCACCGTAACGCCGCTTTCGGACAAAACCGCTTTGATCTCCTCCACCACGGTGTTGCCGTGGGCCCATTCATGGTTGCCGGTCACATAATAAGTGGGAGCAATGGCGGAAAGCCCGCCGCCCACGGTCCGGGCATAGTCCGCAGGGGCCTCCGTGCCCCGGTCCACCAGATCGCCGGTAAGGAAAATGACATCCGGGACAGCGTTGGACACGGCTTCATAAAGGGTCTCGTTGTCGGGTCCAAATTCCCGGCCGTGAAGGTCGCTGAGCTGCACGATCCGCAGCCCGTCAAACTCCGCCGGCAGCGCGGCGGAACTGAATACAGCCGTATCGGTTTTTAAGGTGGTGTTGCCCCAATAAAGGTAGGCCGCCAGGACCAGCAAAATGAGTCCGCGCCGTGTCAGGCGGGAACGGTGAGAAGGGTTCTTGCGGCGCTTTGCCATGAGGGCCTCCTTGCCATGTGTGATCAGATGATAGGTATTATAGCACAGCCCACGCCATTAGGCGAGAAAAA